>JANMPV010000011.1:0-2216 GCA_031370045.1 Novosphingobium sp.
GCACTGGCAAACCGGAACCTGGGCGAACTACTTCGTCGGGACGTTACGGACGATGGGGGCTGCCGGTTGCCTTCGCCTTGCGCTATGCGGGATCGCCGCAGAAGTGAGTCTTAGCGCCATGTCCGATACGCTCCACGACGATCCTCCGTCCATGCTCGAGAAGCTCCGCGATATGCAAGGCGATGCGCTTCAGCAGATGTTTGGCCAGTTCCTCCCCGGCGCGCCCGCGACGCTGCCCGAACCCGCCGACGCCCAGCAATGGACTCTGGTGGTGGGCAAGCTCCAGAAAATGTGGCTCGATTTTTCGGCAGAGCAGGCGAGCAAGGGTCAGCCCGCGCTGGCCCGGATGTTCGACCCGGTGCGGATGGCCGAGCAGGTCCAGGGCTGGTGGCAGCAGCTGCCGATGGGCGATCCGGTGATCCAGAAGCAGATGTGGGAAGACGGTCTGGCGCTGTGGCAGACCGTGCTCGGCCAGTTCGGGATCGGGCCTTCGGCGGCCGAAGCCGGGGGCGAGGCCAAACTGCCGCGCAGCGACCGCCGGTTTGCCGATCCCAAATGGCGCGAGCAGCCAGTGTTCGCGCTGATCCACCAGACTTACCTGATGCTCGCCGACCAGCTCGTCACGATGGCCGTCAAGACCCCCGGGCTCGACGAGCAGGCGCGCGCGAAGTTGGCTTTCAACACCAAGGCGATGATCGAGGCGCTAAGCCCCGCGAACTTCCCGCTGACCAACCCGGTGGTGCTCGAACGCACGCTGGCGACCAAGGGCGAGAACCTGGTCAAGGGGATGGAGCACCTGCTGGCAGACCTGAAGAAGGGCCAGCTTACCCACACAGATCCCGATGCGTTCGAGGTCGGGCGCAACATCGCGATAACCCCGGGCAAAGTCGTCCACGAGACCCCACTCTACCAGCTGATCCAATACACCCCGACCACCCCCGACGTGCTTTCCGTTCCGCTGGTGATCTTCCCGCCGTGGATCAACCGCTTCTACATCCTCGATCTCAACGAGAAGAAGAGCTTCATCCGCTGGGCGGTGGCGCAGGGGATCACGGTGTTCATCGTCTCATGGAAGAGCGCTGACGCCAGCATCGCCGATGTGATGTGGGACGATTACGTCCTCGCCGAAGTCGAGGCGATCGACACCGTACGTGAGCGGCTGGAGGTGGCGGCGGTCCACACCATCGGCTATTGCGTCGCGGGGACCACACTCGCCGCCGCGCTCGCCATGCTTGCGCGGCGGGGCGAGGCGGACAAGGTCAAGAGCGCGACGTTTTTCACCGCGCAGGTCGATTTCGAGCTTTCGGGCGAACTGCGCCTGCTAATCGACGACAAGCACCTCGCGCTGATCGACAGCATGGTGACGGACGGCACCTTCGACGGGCGTTATATGGCGGCAACTTTCAACATGCTGCGCGGGCCCGACCTGATCTGGAACTATGTGATCAACAACTATCTGCTGGGCGAGGACTACCCCGCGTTCGACCTGCTCCATTGGAACGGCGACGTCACCAACCTGCCCGCCAAGTGGCACAAATCTTACCTGAAAGACCTCTACCGCGACAACAAGCTGGTCCAGCCCGACGTGCTCAGCATCGACGGCACCCCGCTCGATCTCGGCAGAATCGAAACCCCGCTGTATATTCAGGCGGGCAAGGAGGATCACATCGCGCCCGCCGAAAGCGTGTGGCAGATGACCCGCCAGGTCAGCGGCCCGTGGAAGTTCGTGCTGGCCGGCAGCGGGCACATCGCCGGCGTCGTCAATCCGCCCGCTGCGGGCAAGTACCAGTACTGGACCAATCCCGGCAAACCCTCGTCGCTCGCCGAATTCGTCGAAGGCGCGACCGAAACCAAGGGCAGCTGGTGGCCCGACTGGGTCGAATGGCTGAAGACGCAGGACGCAGCCACCGTCCCCGCCAAGGGCAAGCGTGCGCCCGGCGGCAAGGGTGATCCGACAATCGAAGACGCGCCTGGGCGGTATGTGAAGACGCGGTGAACGAGGGTTAGTCGGCACCGCTCGCCGCGGCGGTGCTTTCGGCGGGCCCGGCCTGTTCGTCGATCAATCGGACCAGTTGCGCCTGGCGGTTGATGTTGAGCTTCAGAAAGACCGAACTCAGGTGCGTCCGCACGGTGTTTTCGCGGATTCCCAGCTGTTCCGCGGCGGCCGCCCGCCCGTTGCCTTGGGCGATCTGCAGCGCGACCGACGCCTCCGTTTT
>JANMPV010000014.1:0-2144 GCA_031370045.1 Novosphingobium sp.
AAGCCCAAGGCCTGGCTCAACCACCTCGCCGCGATGAACCCGCAGCTGGGGGCGAAGGCGATCCGGTAGGGATGTCTCCTTGCGACCCAACCTAGGTCGTTCTCGATTCAGTCGACCATTCCTATAAGCAGCCGTAGAGAGGCGATCGGAGGTCTTATGCTTATCGTGCTCAGCGGATTACCCGGCACCGGCAAGACGACGATCGGGAAGGCGTTGGCCGCCAAACGATCGGCTACCTATGTTCGTGTAGACGAGATCGAGAACGCGCTAGAGCAATATTCGGGTTTTGACCAAGAGATTGGCCCCGCAGGCTACGTCGTGGCCTTTGCCATAGCTTCGTCGAACCTCAAGCTCGGCAACCTAGTTGTCGCCGACAGTGTCAACCCAGTCTCTGAAAGTCGGCAAGGCTGGCGCGATATGGTGAGAGCCATTGACGGCGTACTGCTCCTTGAGGTCGAGGTGATCTGTAGCGACGAAAACGAACATAGGCGTCGAGTGGAGGGCCGTGCGCCAGACATAGATGGCTTCATCCTTCCTCCGTGGTCGTCGGTGACGAAACACGTTTACGTCCCTTGGAGCGGCCCCCGCCTGATAGTGGATACCGCTCTTCTCAGCGCTATTGATGCCGTTTCCGCGATTGAAAAGCAGCTTGAGGTAATGTCTAAGGATCGCCCAAGGTCGCCATGAGCGGACGGGCCGCAAACCACCCCAAACTTGCCAATAACTCAATTCGCAGGCATCTGCTGGCTGGCGCAGTGGAAGCCGCCGCCGCCCGCCAGCACCGCATCGGCCATCAGCCCCACAGTGGCGCGGCCGGGGAACAGCGCGGCGATTGCGGCGACCCCGACTTCATCGTGAGGGGAGCCGAACACTGGCACCACGACTAAGTTCGATGTGATCACGAAGTTCATGTAGCTCGCCGGTTGGACCACGCCGTCCCACTCGATCCGCCCGGGCGACGGCACTTCGACCACCTCCACCCCGAACGCCCGCGCGCGCGCCGCAGCGTCGGCATAGATCTCGGCGTTGGGATCGTTCGCGCCGGTCGCCACGGGCAGCGCCAGCCGGTTCGGCGCGACGAACCGCGCGAGGTTGTCGACGTGGCCGTCGGTGTGATCGTTGACGAGGCCATCGCCCAGCCACAGCACGCGGGCGAAGCCAAGGTCGCGCCTGAGCCGCGCCTCGATCTCGCTGCCCGATAGGTGCGGGTTGCGGTTGGGGTTGAGCAGGCACTGCTCGGTGGTGACCACCAGTCCAGTGCCATCGCCATCGATCGCCCCGCCCTCGAGAATCCAGTCGGCGGTGGTCACCGCTAGCCCGGCATCGCGCGCCAGTTCCGCGCCGATGGTCGCGTCGCCCGGCATCAGATATTTGCCGCCCCACCCGTTGAACCCAAACCGCCGCGCCGCGCGCTTGCCCATGCCGTCCGCCACCACCAGCGGCCCAGTATCGCGCAGCCAGACATCGCCATAGACCCGCCGTTCGATCGCAACCCGCGCGCTCACCAGCGAGCGCGCCCGCGCCTCGTTGGCCGCATCGCGCACAATCAGCCGCACCGCCTGCCCGCTCTCCACCACCGCATTGGCAAACGCAGCGATCTGTTCCTGCGCCCGTGGCAAAACGCTTGGCCACTCGTCGGCATGGTGCGGAAAGCCGATCCAAAGCCAGTCCTGCGGGTGCCATTCGGGGGGGAGGATCATTCGCGCTTGAGTCAGCATCCGCCGGGGGAGGCGGCGCAGGCCTTGTCCCGCACGGCGCGAAACTCGTCGCTCTTGTGCCAGTTGGGCCAGGTCGTACCTTCGGCCAGCGTCCGCCCGAGCCGGTATAACAGTTCGGTTTCCTGGACGATCCCGCTGAAGTTCCAGTCGGGCGCATACTCATCGCTGGGCTGGTGATAACGGTTCTTGGTGTAGTCGTCCGATGCGGCGGTGCCGGCCGCGACCCCGCCATCGACCAGATCGAGCCCGCGCCCGACACGGAACATCGGCACGCCGCGCTTGGCCAGGCTGAAGTGGTCCGATCGGTAATAACTCCCACGCTCGGCGAAGGGTTCGGGCGACAGGCGCAGGCCCATCGTCGCCAGCGTCTGCTTGAGAATGCCGGTCAAATCCGACTTGTCGCCGCCGGTCGCAGTCACGTCGCGC
>JANMPV010000017.1:0-11940 GCA_031370045.1 Novosphingobium sp.
ATCGTCTCGTTGAGCACGCTGGTGCCCTCGGCGCGGCACAGCAGCGCCATCAATTGCGCCTGCATGTCGGTGGCGAAGCCGGGATAGGGCGCGGTCGAGAGGTTGACCGCCTTGAGCGGGCCATCGGCGGCGACGTGCAGCCCGCCCTTGACCGCCTCGACATGGACCCCGGCGCCGCGCAGCGCGTGGCTGGTTGCGGTCATCTCGTCGGGCCGTGCGCCCGCCAGCGTAACCTCGCCCCCGGTGATCGCGGCGGCGCAGGCATAGCTGCCCGCTTCGATCCGGTCGGGCATCACCCGATAAGTCGCCCCGTGGAGCCGCTTGACCCCGTGGATCGTCAGGTCGGACTGGCCGATCCCCTCGATCTCGGCACCCATCGCCACCAGCAGGTTGCACAGATCGACGATCTCGGGCTCGCGCGCGGCGTTGCGCAGGCGGGTGGTGCCGCTGGCGGTCGCTGCGGCCATCAGCGCGTTCTCGGTCGCGCCGACCGAGACCACCGGAAAGTCGAACTCGCCCCCGGGCAGCCCGCCATCGGGAGCGCGCGCGCGGACATAGCCCGCGGCCATCTCGATCTGTGCGCCGATCGCTTCGAGCACCTTGAGGTGGAGGTCGATCGGGCGGTTGCCGATCGCACAGCCGCCGGGCAGCGAGACCGTCGCCTCGCCCATCCGCGCCAGCATCGGCCCGAGCACGAGGATCGAGGCGCGCATCTTGCGGACCAGCTCGTACGGCGCGGTGCTGCTGGTGATCCGCGTCGCCTCGAACGTCATCACCCGCCCGAAATCCTCGGGGCGGCTGCCGGCGATCGAGGTGGAGACCCCGAACTGGTTCATCAGATGCTGGAATCCGTCGATATCGGCCAGCCGGGGCAGGTTGCGCAGGGTCAGCGGCTCGTCGGTCAGCAGCGCGCAGGGGATCAGCGTCAGCGCCGAATTCTTTGCGCCGGAAACCGGAACCGCGCCCGCCAGCCGCTTGCCGCCGCGAATGATGATCTTGTCCATCAGCCGCGTTTAGCGGGAATTGGGTGGCGGACAAGCGGCGGTTGACCCGGCGATGCGAGCCGCTACCACCGCGCGCCATGAGCGAACGCAAGCCGATACGTAAAGCCGTGTTTCCCGTCGCCGGGCTCGGCACCCGCTTCCTGCCCGCGACCAAGGCGATCCCCAAGGAGATGCTGCCGATCATCGACCGGCCGCTGATCCAGTACGCGGTGGACGAGGCGCGCGAGGCGGGGATCGAGCAGATGATCTTCGTCACCGGGCGCGGCAAGGTGGCGATCGTCGAGCATTTCGACATGGCCTACGAGCTCGAAAAAACGATGGAGGGCCGCGACAAGGACCTCTCGATGCTCGAACCCACCCGGCTGACCCCGGGCAATCTCGTCACCGTGCGCCAGCAGGTTCCGCTGGGGCTGGGCCACGCGATCTGGTGCGCGCGCGCCATTGTCGGCGACGAGCCGTTCGCGATCCTGCTGCCCGACGAACTGATGATCGGGAGTCCCGGTTGCATGAAGCAGATGGTCGAGGCGTACAACGAGGTCGGCGGCAACCTGATCAGCGTGCTCGAAGTCCCGCACGAGGACGTCTCGAGCTATGGCGTGATCACGCCGGGGGCGCGCGACGGCGCGCTGACCGAAGTGAAGGGGCTGGTCGAGAAACCCAGGATCGAGGACGCCCCGTCGAACCTGATCGTTTCAGGCCGCTATATCCTCCAGCCCGAAGTCATGCGCACCCTTGAAAACCAGGAGGCGGGCGCCGGGGGCGAAATCCAGCTGACCGACGCGATGGCGCGGATGATCGGCACCCAGCCATTCCACGCGGTGACATTCGCGGGCAAACGCTATGACTGCGGCAGCAAAGTCGGCTTCATCGAAGCCACGCTGGCGATCGCGCTGGAACGCGAAGACTTGCGCGACGAGGTGCGGGCGATGGCGATCAGGTTGTTGGGATAAAGTTCACAAATACAACGACATCATCGCCGGAAATGCCTGATGACATCGCGGCTGCCGTGCAGGATATTAATCACTTCGATGGTGTTTTCTCGATATCGAAAGAAAATCACATAGCCTTGGGCGGGGGTGCTGCGGATTTCGGCGCCCAAGTCCGCACGCGCTGTGCCGAGTGTTGCCGAGAGCGAGGACAGGTGTCGGCACTTGGCGCGTAGCCGCTCGACGAATGCCACAGCGAGGGCGCGGCTACTGCTTTCCGCAGCAATGAAAAGCGCGATTTCAATCAGATCGCGCTCGGCGGCGTCGGTGAACTGCAGACGCGGCATCAACTGGCGCTGGCATCAAGTTCCCATGCATCCAACGCGGCGTCAATCCGCCGACCAACTGCCTCGTCGCTATGCGCGCCGCCGCGCAACATTGAGGCGTTCAGAGTTTGGCGCAACGCTTCGAGCTTTGCCTCACGTTCTTCGACAAGACGCAGCCCTTCACGAACCATTTCACTGGCGGAACCATAACGACCGGTTTTGAGAGCGTTATCGACAAAAATCTCCCATCGTTCGCCGATTGATACGTTCATAGAGAACTCCAGACTGGGGGTAATCTAACTAACCCAATGGCGCATAATGCACAATGATTGTCATTTAACCCGCCATAATACGCAGCGGCAGTGTCTTCAGCCCGCCGACAAACACCGAATTCGAGCGCTTGGCCTCGCCCGCCGGTTCGACCGCTTCGAGCCGGTCGAGCAGGGCTTCGAACAGGATCCGCATTTCCAGCCTTGCCAAGTGCAGCCCCAGGCACTGGTGCGCGCCCGCGCCGAAGGCGATGTGGCGGTTCGGGCTGCGGGCGGCGTCGAAGCGGCGGGGGTTTTCGAACACGGCGGGATCGTGGTTGGCTGCGACGTAATTGATCATCAGCCAGTCGCCCGCCGCGATCCGGACCCCGGCGATCTCGGTGTCGATAGCGGCCATGCGCATGAAATGCTGGACCGGGGTGGTCCAGCGGATCGCTTCCTCGACGATGCCGGGGAGCAGGCTGCGGTCGGCCCGAACCCGCGCGAACTGCGCCGGATCGCGCGACAGCGCGAGCATCGCGCCTGCGGTCGAGGCCGAGGTCGTGTCGTGCCCGGCAGCGGCGAGGATGATGTAGTATCCTGCCAGATCGCGCGGGCTGAGCGGCGCGCCATCGACCGTGCCGTTGGCGATCACGCTGGCGACATCCTGTGTCGGGGTGGCACGGCGCTTTTGCGCCAGCTCGTCGAAGTAGCGTTCGAAGTCCGCGACCGCGCCGAGCACGATCTGGATGATCTGGTCGGGATCGAGATTGGCGATGCCCGATTTGTTGAGGTCTTCATCCTGCCCCCCGAACATCTGCTGGGTGAGGAACAGCATCCGCGGCTCGTCCTCCTCGGGCACGCCGAGGATCTGCATGACGACGTGCAAGGGATAGGGCGCGGAGACTTCCCTGACGAAATCCACCACCCCATCGCCGCTCGCCGAGGCCGTGACCAGCCGCTCGACGGTGTGCCGCGCGAGATCGCGGATGTCGGCTTCGATCTTCGCCAGGTTCTTGGGCATGAACCAGTCCTGCGTCAGGCGGCGCAGCTTGGGATGGATCGGCGCATCCATCGCCACCAGCGAATTGACCAGGTTGGCGCTGCCCCCGGTCACCGAACGGGCCAACGCTTCGCCTTTGCGGGTGGTCAGCACGGTCGGGCGCGGAGCGTTGAGGAAGCCGGTGTTGTCCTTGGAAATCCGCATCACGTCTTCGTGGCGAGTGACCAGCCAGAACGGCTCGATATCGCTGTCGGGCGCGTCGATCCGCACCACCGGGGTGTCGGCCCGGACCCGGTCGAACAGGTCGAGCAACGGGTTCCACGCGGCGTAGGCCTTGGGATCGACCACCGCGCGGGCGACTTCCGGGCTGGCGACGGGGCCAGTGTTACGAGACGCGGGGGCGAGCTTCGCCATCATGCGGTCTCCTTCGCCGCCGCCCAGTAGGCATCGCGCAAGTGGCGCTTATAGAGCTTGCCGGTGGCCTCGCGCGGAAGTTGCTCCATGAAATCGATCTGGCGGGGCAGCTTGATCCGCGACAATTGCGGGGCGAGGTAGGCGAGCAGTTCTTCGGCGAACTCCGGCCCGGCATCGGCCATGTCGAGCGGCTGGACCACCGCGACGACCTTTTCACCCATGTCGGCATCGGGCGCGCCGACCACCGCGGCGTCGGCGACCTTGGGATGGGTGACGAGCAGGTTTTCGATCTCCTGCGGGTAGATGTTGACCCCGCCCGAGATGATCATGAAGCTCTTGCGGTCGGTCAGGAACAGGAAACCATCTTCGTCGAGCCGGCCAACGTCGCCCAGGCTGGTCCAGCCGTGCTTGTTGCGGCTTTCTGCGGTCTTGACCGGATCGTTATGGTACTCGAACGGCTTGGCGGTGGGATCGGTGGGTTCGAAGAACACCTGGCCCTCGGCTCCGCGAGGCACTTCGTCGCCATCTTCGTCGCAAATATGGACGATGCCCGACAGCGCGCGCCCTACCGAGCCGGGCTTGGCCAGCCATTCGGGACTGGTGATGAAGGTCGATCCATTACCCTCGGTTCCGGCGTAATACTCGAACAGTACTGGCCCCCACCATTCGATCATCGCCTGCTTGACCGGCACCGGACACGGCGCAGCGGCGTGGATCGCACATTTCATGCTCGAGACATCATACCGGGCGCGGTTCTCTGCTGGCAGCTTGAGCATCCGCACGAAATGCGTCGGCACGAACTGACCGGCGTTGATGGCGAAGCGTTCGATCGTTGCGAGCGTGGTTTCGGCATCGAACCGTTCCATCACCACCACCGTCCCGCCCAGCTTGTGGACGATCATCGACCAACGCAGCGGCGCCGCGTGATAAAGCGGCGCGGGCGAGAGGTAGATCGACCGATCGGACAAGCCATAGGCCGCCATCGCCAACTGGAAGAGAACGTTGGTGGAATCGATTGCGGGGTCTTCGGGCAGCGGGATCCGCACGCCCTTGGGCCTGCCGGTGGTGCCCGAGGAATAAAGCATATCGGTGCCCGCGCGCTGATCGGGGATGGGCGTTTCGGGCATCGCGCCAACCGCAGCTTCGGCGCTCGCCACGCCCGGCGTGTCAAAGCGCAGTTGCGGGACGTCGGGCGCAATCTTGGCCAATTCGTCGAGCACCGCAGCGAGATAGGCCGAGCCGAACAGCAACGTCGCGCCGCTATCCTTGAGGATGTAGGCGACCTCGGGTGCGGTCAGTCGGCTCGAGATGGCGACGTAGTGCACCCCGGCGCGCTGAAAGCCCCAGGTCAGGCAGAAGAACCACGGATGGTTCTCCAGGCACATCGCCACCGTATCGCCAATCCTGATCCCGCGGCTGCGGAGAAGCTGGGCGACCTGGTTGGAGCGGCGGTCGAGCTCGACAAACGAGATCGTCTCGCCGCTCGCGGCCATGATGATGGCGGGCTTGTCGGGGTTCGCCCGGGCGTGAACCGAAGGGTGCATGATCTCTCCCACCGACGCGCGCCTTGGTGTCGCGAGTCAAAGGTAGTTTAATTGCTCGATTAAACTTCGCCAAGAAGAAAGGCGACTGGCGCGTCGCGCATCCGCCAGACAGCAAAAGGGCGGCGCCGCGTTTCGCAGCTGCCGCCCCCCTTACTTCCGCATCCTCTCCGATGCGATCTGGTTTCGCGAGCGAAGCGCCGAATTTGGTTACTCGCCGCCCCGGCCGAGCGAAGAATCGGCCGATGCAAGCGCCAGCTGGTAGGCACCGGCTTGGAGATAGGGAACCGGGTTAACCGCAGCACCGGCGATCCGCACTTCGTAATGCAGGTGCGGGCCGGTCGAGCGGCCCGTGGTGCCGATGTAGCCGATCACGTCGCCCTTGTGGACGCGCTGACCGGCCGCGACGTTGAGCCGCGACATGTGGCCATAGCGGGTCTGCAGGGTGCCGCCATGCTCGAGGCTTACATATAGGCCATAGCTGGAAAACCAGTCGGCGCGGCTGACGGTGCCATCGGCGGCGGCGTGGACCGGAGTGCCAACCGGACCGGCCAGATCGACGCCCTTGTGCTGGCGACGACCGCCCAGCACCGGGTGGATGCGCATCCCGTAATCGCTGCTGAGGTGAACCCCATCGACCGGCATCAGCGAGGGGATCGAGACCGAAGACCTGGTGGTGGTGGTGCCGTCCATCGACTGCCAGCGGCTGAACAGCGCCTTGAACTGCTCGTCGCGATTGCCGAGCGCGGTGGGCTTTTCGGCCTGCGCGGCGCGGAGCGGAGCGGCAATATCGGCGGTGGCGGCAGAGTTGGCGAGAGCCGGATTGGCCCCGACCGTAATGGCGAGCGCTGCAAGCGCGCCCAGACCCTTACGGATGAAAAAATTGAACATTAGCGACCCAGTTCCATCTATCTTGACCGTTTGCCGTTGATATTTCAACGACTTGGGCCGCAGCAACCCCCGTTGCTTGGCATTCGTTTCACGCCGCCGCGGTTTAGGCCGCAGTGTGAACCGGTAATCCGGAGATAGATCGGAACCCCCCGCCCATCTCGTGCGTTGGTGTATCTTGGCGGATGGTTTACAAAGCAATACCGGCGTAGAATTCGCGCGGTAAACCGGCTGCCTGACGGGCTGAGTCGTTGAACGGAGGCTTAATGGCCCCGCGAAAGTACGTTTCGACAAGGCCTTGCCACGTGGCGGCGGGTTCGCTTCGGTCTCTTTGACACACTTTGCCGAACCACATTGTGCCGCACCGCACATGGCGGATTTCGTCGGAAAGGATGCGTTCGAGGATGCGTGCGGTGGCCTCGTCGCCCGCGAATCTCATCCGTTCGATCATCGTCGGGGTAACATCGAGCGCACGCGCCTCAAGCACCATCGGCACGATCGCCAACCTTGCGGCAAGATCATGGCGCGTCGCAGCGGCGGCTACCCACAGGCCGTCGTGCGCGGGCAGATCGCCATAGCCGTTGCCTAACGCGGCCAGCCGCCGGGCGAGCAGTGCGAAGTGCATCGCCTCGTCCGCGGCGACCGCCAGCCAATCGGCGGTGAACGCCTCGTCCATCTCCCCGCCGAACCGCCCGGCCATATCCAGCGCCAGGTCGATCGCGACGAATTCGATATGCGCCAGCGCGTGAAGCAGCGCGATCCGCCCGCGCAGCGATTGCGCGCGACCCCGCTTGGGCATGGAGTTGGGCGGCAGGAGCTGGGGCCGATCAGGTCGCGCCGGGCGATCGGGCATGGCCACATCGAAGGTGAATGCCAGCTCACCCCGCCGCCACCGCCGCGCAACCTCGCGGGTGGCGCGTACTTTGGCGGAGGGAGCGGCAGTGAGCAGTACGTCGCGAATGGCGTCGGAAACCGAAATCAAAGCGCTTTCGCAGCCTCAAGCACTTCGGCGGCGTGGCCTTTGACCTTCACCTTGCGCCAGACGCGCGCGATGGTGCCGCTGCCGTCGACCAGATAGGTCGTCCGCTCCATCCCCATGTAAGAGCGCCCGTACATCGACTTTTCGAGCCAAATGCCGAGTGCGTCGGACAGTCCGTCGCTCTCGGCATCCGAGGCCAGCGGCGCGATAAGGCCGTATTTGGCGGCAAACTTTGCGTGCTTCGCCACCGTATCCTTGCTCACCCCAAGCAGAGCCACTCCGGCCCTGGCGAATTCGGGGGCGAGTGCGGAAAAGTCCTTGTTCTCGGTGGTGCAGCCGGGGGTGTCGTCCTTGGGGTAGAAGAACAATACCAGCGGATTGCCCGCAAAATCGCCGATTGCCACCGGCGTGCCGTCCGCCCCGGTCACCGCCACCGCCGGGATTGCCTCGCCGATACCCGTCTGCTTGCTCATGCTTTCGTCTCCAGTGCGCTGCCGAACACCCGCAACCACTCGGCTGCCACGGTTTCGCGCGCGATAGCAAAATGGTCCAGCAGCGTTTGCCAGTCGGCGCAACCCGCAGAGCGCGCAACCAGTTCGCGGCTGGCCGCTGGCGGATAGCTGCCATCGGGCGCGAACAGGCGTCCGGCGACAAGCATCCGCGTCATCAGATCGTGTGCCGCGCGAATGCCGGGGGCGAGCGCGCCGGCGTCGGCCAACGCATCGCAGGCCGAACCCAGATCGGGGTTCAGCCCGACATGGTCGCGCAACTGGAGGAAGTGGACGAGAAATTCCAGGTCGACCAGCCCGCCGCGCAGCAGCTTGGCGTCAAACACCCCGCGCGGCGGCTTGTGTGCCGCCATCTCGGCGCGCATCGCCAGCACATCGGCGCGCAACTTGTCCGGATCGCGCGGTATGCGCAGCACTTCGCCGATAATCGCTCCCAGCGCGTGGCGGTCGTACCCGCTGCCAAACAACGCCCGCGCGCGGGTCAGCGCCATGTGCTCCCAGGCCCATGCCTCCTCGCGCTGATAACGCGCGAAGCTGGCAAAGTTGACCGCGATCGGCCCTTGCGCGCCCGACGGGCGCAGCCGGGCGTCGATTTCGTAAAGCGCGCCCGCCGCGGTCGGCACCGAAAGCGCGGCAATGACGCGCTGGGCAAGGCGGTTGAAATAGAGTGTCGCTCCCAGCGGGCGCTCGCCATCGCTCTCGCCGGTGTGCTCGCCGCTGAACAGGAACACCAGATCGAGGTCTGAGGCATGGGTCAGCGCCCCCCCACCGAGCCGCCCGAGCCCGAGAATCGCGAGGCGGCTGCCCGGCACCCGGCCATGAACGCGCTCGAACTCGGCCACTGCTGCGGCGCCGAGCACTGCGATCGCGGCCTCGGCGATCCGCGCCAGCGCGCCTGCCACCGCCAGCGCATCGCTGGTCCCCTCGACCAGTTGCGCGCCCAGCGCAAACCGGCGCTCGCCCACTTCGCGGCGTGCGGTGTCGAGCCGCTGCTGGTAATCCGCCTCGCGCTCATGCGGGAGCAGGCTCGCGGCGATGGTCGCCACGCTGCCCGGCAAATCAAACGCGCTGCGGTCGATCAGCGGATCGAGCAGTTCGACCCGCCGCGCCAGTTCGTCCGCCAGCGCCGGGGCGTGAGCGAGAATGCGCACCAGCAGCGCGAGCAGCGCCGGGCGGGCTTCGAGCAGGCGGAACACGTTAATCGCGGAGGGCAGCGCGGCGAGCAGCGTTTCCCAGCGGACCAGCGCGCGCTCGGGATCGGGCGCGGCGGCCAGCGCCTCGCACAGCGCGGGCAAGATCCGCGCGAACGCCGCGCGCGCCTCGGGCGAACGCAGCGCGCGAAAGCGGTCTGCGGTCCAGGCGGCGGCGCGGATGGTGAACGGATCGTCGGGCGCGGTAACCGGTGCGGGGCGAGCGGCGCTCGCGGCATAGCTGGCGATCAGCGCGTCGAACCGCTCGCCCACCGCCTCCGAGATCGCCGCAAGCTCGGCTACCAGCGCCGCGCCGTCGGCCAATCCGTCGAGCCGGGCCACCCCGTCCAGCGCAGCTCGATCGCGGGGTAGGCTGTGGGTCTGCTGGTCGGCGACCATCTGGAGGCGGTGCTCGATCGTGCGCAGGCGGTCGTAGCTGCCACCCAGCACAGCTGCGTCTTCAGCCGCGATGATCCCGGCTGCCGCAAGCGCATCGAGCGCGGGGCGAGTGCCGCGCAAGCGCAGTTCGGGGCGCCGCCCGCCGTGGATCAGCTGGTGGGTCTGGGCGAAGAACTCGACCTCGCGGATGCCGCCGCGACCGCGTTTGAGATCGTAGCCGGACCCGACCGCCTGCCCGCCTGCGTACGCCTCGCGAATCCGCAGGGTCAGTCGTCCGATCTCCTCGATTGCCCCGAAATCGAGGCTGCGGCGCCACACGAACGGACGGATCGCGCGCAGAAATCCTTCGCCCGCGGCGATGTCGCCCGAAGCGGCACGGGCGCGGATGAAGGCGGCGCGCTCCCACGCCAGCGCGCTCGATTCGTAATGGCCGATCGCCGCGTCGAACGGCAGCGCGAGCGGGCTGACCTCGCTCGCCGGGCGCAGCCGCAGATCAACCCGGAAAACATAGCCTTCGGCATCGACCCGCCCCAATGTTTCGATCACCGTGCGCGCTACCCGCTGCGCCGCCGCGCCGGGCTCGTCGCGGTCGCGCCGGGGCAGGGTCGCGGGATCGAACAGCAGGATCGGGTCAATGTCCGACGAGTAGTTGAGCTCGCGCGCGCCGTGCTTGCCCAGCGCGATCGCCGCAAAGCCGGTGGGTTCGGCATTTGGCGCGCGGCGCCGGATGCCGTCGGTGATTGCGGCGTCGAGCGCACGGTCGGCGAACGCTGACAGCGCCTCGACCACTTGCGCCAGCGACAACGCCCCGGCCAGATCGCCGATCGCCAGAGCCAGAGCCAGCGATAGTCGCTCGCGGCGCAGCGCAGCCCCCAGATCGGGCGCATCCTCGCCCGCAGCGCGCGCCAGTGCCAGCGCTTCGTCGAGCCGCCCGGCGGCCAGCGTTTCGGCCAGATCGGGCAGCGCATCGAGCGCACCAGCAAGGAACGGTGCGTGGCTGCGCGCGCGTTCAATCGCTATGCCAAACTGGGCCCTGTTCGACATCACTTGTCCGCCATCGACCGGCGATGCCCGCAAGCCCAGAGGGTTTCAAGCGCTACCGCTTGCGCGCACCCGCGGGGTCTGTCACCCCTGCGGCCAATCCCCGCCCATGACGAGGTCGCCCATGTTCCGCCCGTTCCTGCTGATCGCGCTCGGCGCGCTTGCCGGTTGCGCCACCGCCACGCCCATCGAAACACCGCTGACGTCCGTCGCGGCCTCCGTCCCCACGGTTCCCGAGCCGCTGATGCGCGCGGTCATTGCCCGCCTCGCATCCGATGAGCTCGAAGGCCGCGGGCCGAGCACCCCAGCCGAGGACCGCACGATCACCGAGATCATCGCCCGCTTCAAGGCGGCGGGGCTCCAGCCGGGCAACAACGGCCAGTGGCTTCAGAAAGTACCGACGGTGGAGATCACCGCAAACGACGTGTCCCCCCTTACCGTGAGCGGCGCAGGCCAGCCGCTGCGCTTTGCTTATGGCACCGATTTCGTCGCGGGCAGCTACCGCGTAACCCCGCAGACGCGCATCGCCGACAGCGAGCTGGTGTTCGTCGGCTATGGCATCGTCGCCCCCGAACTGGGCTGGAACGACTATGCGGGCATTGACATGACGGGCAAGACCGCGGTCATCCTGGTCAACGACCCCGACTATGCCAATGTCACCGAGGACGGCCCGTTCAAGGGTCGGCGGATGACCTATTACGGCCGCTGGACCTACAAGTTCGAAGAAGCCGCGCGTCAGGGCGCAACCGCCGCGCTGATCGTCCACGACACGTTCCCCGCTGCTTATGGCTGGAACGTGATCAACTCGAGTTGGACCGGATCGCAATACTACGTCCGTCGCGCCGATAACGCGCTGGGCGAAACCGCGGCCAACGGCTGGGTTCAGAAGCCGGTCGCCGAAGCGATCCTCAAGGCTGCGGGCAAGGATCTGGCGACGCTGACCGCCGCTGCCCAGACCAAGGGTTTTCGCGCGGTGCCGCTGGGGCTCAAGGCCTCGCTCGGGTTCACCAACGCAATCCGCCCGGGGAATTCGCACAACGTCATCGGCATTCTGCCGGGTACCAGCCGCAAGGACGAAACCGTCCTCTACACCGCGCACTGGGACCATCTTGGGCGCTGCCCAGCGGACAAGTCCGGCGACGATATCTGCAACGGCGCGGTCGACAACGCCAGCGGGGTTTCCGCGCTGGTCGCGCTGGCCGACATGAACCGCCGCGCCGGGCCTGCCCCGCGCAGCCAGGTGTTTGCTGCGGTGACGCTGGAGGAATCGGGCCTGCTCGGCTCCGAATGGTATGCGCGCCACCCGATCTATCCGCTCGCGCAGACGGTCGGCGGGGTCAACATGGACGGGCTCGCCCCGACCGGTCCGACCCGCGACCTGCAGGCCAGCGGCGGCGACAAGTCGGAACTGACCGCAATCCTCGAGCCGGTGATGGCAACGATGGGCCTGACCATGAGCCCCGAGAGTTTCC
>JANMPV010000018.1:0-2471 GCA_031370045.1 Novosphingobium sp.
TCGACTTCGCTCGGGATGAGCGGGTGTTTGTGCTATCCAAAATTCAATCTTGTCAGGGCCGCTCTTAGGCGCATTCCTCGCCACTACCCGCCCAACCTGCCTTTAAGTTGTGAATCGCCCCACCCACGCTAAACCCTGGCAGCAAGAAAGGCGGTCGGACTTTGCGATTCGCGCGTGAACAATTTGTCTTTGCTGGCAGACGCTTGCCCGCGGTGCCGCTGCACGATGCGCTATGGTGGGCGCTGGCCGCAACGATCGCGGTGCTCGGCGCGGTGCTGCTGTGGCAGGTCGTCACCCCCGTCTCGCCGCTGGGCGCATGGCGTCCGGCAGGGGTGCGGGTGATGAGCCCGGCGGCGCGATCGGCGCTGTTTGCCGGGTTCGATCCGTTCAATCGCGCCAATGCCTCGAAGACCGCGCCGGGCGCCGAAACGGTGACTGGGCTGGCGCTCACGCTCTATGGCATCCGGGTCAACGCCGCGACCGGCGGGGGCAGCGCGATCATCGCCGGGGCCGACGGGATCCAGCAGGTCTATCGGGTCGGGACCGAGGTGATGCCGGGCATTGTCCTTGCCGAAGTGCACTTCGATCATGTCGGGCTGACCCACGGCGGGGCCAGCGAAACGCTGTATATCGACCAGTCGAAGCCCGCGCCCGCGGCGACGACGCTGATCCAGACCCCGGCGGGCCCGGTCGGCCAAACCGCACCGGGCGCGGCATCCGGCGCACTCACCGTCGATGCGGTGCGCGAGAACATTTCGTTCGTCCCCCGCTCCGAAAACGGCAAAGTGACCGGGCTCCAGGTGAGTGCGGGGCCCAACGCGGCGCCGTTCCGGGCCGCCGGGTTTCAGCCGGGCGACGTCATCACCGCGGTCGGCGGCAAGGCGATTACCGGCGGGGCCGATGCGGCTGGGCTGGCGGCGAAACTTCAGCCGGGACAATCGGTCTCGGTGACTGTAAGCCGCAACGGAACCCAGCTACCTTTGGCGATTACACTCTCCCAATGACCAATCTCCGTTTCTTTGCCACGGCTTGCGCCGCGCTGGCTCTTGCGCTGCCGCAGGTGGCAGCTGCCCAGTATGTCCTCAACGTCCGCGATGCCGATGTCCGCGCATTCGTCGCCGATGCGGCCGAAGTCACCGGGCGCACCTTCATCGTCGATGGCCGGGTCCAGGGCAAAGTCTCGGTGGTCAGCGACCGCCCGCTGAGCCGGTCGGAATATTTCGAGGTGTTCCTCTCGACGCTGCGCGCCAACGGGCTGGTCGCGGTGCCATCGGGCAACGGCGCGTTCCGCATCCAGCCTGCCGAAGGCGCAGCGACCCAGCCCAGCCGGATCGGCAGCAAGGGTGCCGCGCGCAACCAGATGGTCACCGAGGTGATCCGGCTGCGCTCGATCGACGCCGCGCAGGCGGTCGAGACGCTGCGGCCCTTGGTGAGCCGCGAAGGCTCGCTCACCGCCAACCGCGCCGGACGCAGCCTGGTGCTGGTCGACTATGCCGACAACGTCCGCCGAATCCGCGCGTTGCTGGCGCAGATCGACCGGACCAGCGTGGATTCGACCCAGACGGTCGCGCTCGATCATGCCGGCGCGCGCGAAATTGCCGCCGCGCTCAACGAGCTGATCCCGGCGGCGGGCGAGGGCGGGCTGACGCTGGCCTCGGTGGTCGCGGTCGACAGTTCCAACACGCTGCTGCTGCGCGGCGATCCCGCCACGATCGCGCGGCTGGCGGGGATTGCGCGCAGCCTCGACGCCAGCGCGGCCAAGGGCAGTGAAATCAAGGTTGTGTGGCTCGATTATGCCGACGCCGCGCAGATGGTGCCGATGCTCGAACGGCTGGTCGGCGGCCAAGGTGGCGGCGAAGTCGGCTCGGGCTCGCCCGCACCGATCAGCCTGGGTGGTACCGGCGGCACCAGCCGCGGCGGAAACGGCGGCGGAAGTAATGGGGGGGGCGCAGCAGGCTCCAGCACCGTCACCGCGACCACCGGCGGCGGCGCTTCGGCGAGCGTCGGCGGCGGCCTTGGCACCGGCTCGATTCAGCTGGCCGGCGGGCGCGGGACTGCGGTCATCACGCGCTATCCCGGGGCCAACGCGGTGGTCATCTCCGCCCCGCTCGACGTCCAGCGACGGCTGACCGAAGTGATCCGCCAGCTCGATCAGCGCCAGGATCAGGTGCTGGTCGAGGCGATCATCGTCGAGATCAGCGATACCGTCGCCAAGCAGTTGGGCGTCCAGTTCCTGTTCGGAGGCAAGAACGTGCCGTTCGCGGTGACCAACTTTTCCAACGTGGTCCCCAACATCATCGATCTGGCGGGCGGCCTGCTCGCCAAAAAGGTCGACCAGACGACGACGGTGATCAACGGCAACATCGTTACCACCGGGACCAACAGCGCGGCGGGTGATCTGCTGCGCCAGAACGCGATCAACGCCGCGGGGCAGGCGCAGGGCGGCTATACCGGCGGCTACACCACGATCG
>JANMPV010000293.1:0-2129 GCA_031370045.1 Novosphingobium sp.
GCGATCTCGCGACGGGGCCAGAATCGCAGGGTATGGTTAACGGGTGGTTTGCGGTGGAGAACGGATCGAGTCCGCCACACGATGTTGAGTCTGCGGGGGTAGTGGAAACTCAATATATCGTGGTGTGGCACGAAAGACTCGCGCGGGAAAATAAGGTGTGGGGCGGGTGTTGGTGCGGGTGCTTCGACAGGCTCAGCATGAGCGGATGTAGTGAATGGACCCAAAAACAAAGTCCCGCTCATGCTGAGCTTGTCGAAGCACGCACGCCCAACCGCGCCCCAAACCCCAACTCCATCTGCGCCACTGGGGCGAAGCTGCGGCGGTGGAGCGGGGTGGGGCCGTGGGTGCGCAGCGCGGTCAGGTGTTCGGGGGTGCCGTATCCGGCGTTGCGCTCCCAGCCATAGTGCGGATGCGCCAACGCATAGCCGCGCATAAGCCGGTCGCGGTGTTCCTTGGCGACGATCGAGGCGGCCGAAATCGCCGGCTCAATCGCATCGCCGCCGACGATCGCGCGCGCCGGCCAGCGCCATTCGGGGCGGCGGCCGTGGGGGGTCATGTTGCCGTCGATCAGCACCTCGTGCGGGTCCTCGCCCAGCATCTCGCACAGTGCGGCCACTGCCAGGGTCATTGCCCACATCGTCGCGCCAAAGATGTTGAGCCGGTCGATGTCGTCGACCTCGACCACCCCCACGCCATACTTGCAGCGGCGGCGGATGCGTTCGTCGAGCACCGCGCGGACAGCGCGTTTGAGCTTCTTGGAATCGTCGAGACCCCCGGGGCGCGGGCGGCACAGCACGACTGCCGCGGCGACCACCGGCCCGGCAAGCGGCCCCCTGCCCGCCTCGTCCACGCCGACGATGATGCGATCTGGCAACTCGGCTCGCTCTCGCGTAGTGTGGGGGAACATGAAAACGCTCATCTCGATGCTCGCCTTTGCTCTTGCCGCCGTACCGCTGGCAAGTTGCAACGCCGCTCCGGCCCAAGCGTCTGGTGGAAAAGCCGCTGCGCAAGCGGGCTACGCTATCAAGGACTATGGGACTTTCGACGAACCGTGGGCGCTGGCCTTTGCGCCGGGAACCAGCGTGCTGTTCGTTTCCGAACGCGGCGGGACGCTGAAGTTCCTCGACACCGCAAGCGGGCGGCGCGGCACGGTTACTGGCCTGCCCAGGGTCGATTATGGCGGCCAGGGCGGGCTTGGCGACATTGCGTTCCTGCCGACCGAAGCAGCCTCGACGTTGGGCAAGCGGACGATCTACCTGACCTGGGTCGAAGCCGGCAAAGGCGGGACCCGCGGCGCAGTGGCGGGGCGCGGGTCGCTGGTGTGCGACAAGCCCGACGCCTGCCGGATCGACGCGCTCAGCGTGATCTGGCGGCAAGACCCCAAAGTCGAAGGTCGCGGCCACTTCTCGCACCGCCTTTTGTTCTCCCCCGATGGCCAGACGCTTTACCTGAGCTCGGGCGAACGCCAGAAATTTACCCCTGCGCAGGATCTGGCGGTCAACCTCGGCAAAGTGCTGCGGCTCAATCCCGACGGCACGCCCAAGCCGGGCAACCCCTTTGCAGCCAAAGGTCGGGAATCCGCGCAAATCTGGAGTTATGGCCACCGCAACGTGCTCGGCCTCGGGTTCGATGCGCAAGGCCGGTTGTGGGGGCTGGAGCACGGACCCAAGGGCGGCGACGAGCTGAACTTGATCGAGCCTGGCAAAAACTATGGCTGGCCGGTCGTCTCCAACGGCGACAATTACGACAACACCCCGATCCCGCGCCACGCCACCCGCCCCGACCTTACGCCGCCCGCGATCAGCTGGAACCCGGTGATCGCACCGGGCGATTTCATCTTCTATTCGGGCAAGGCCTTCCCGGCATGGCGCGGCCAGGCACTGATCGCCGGAATGGTCTATCCTGGGCTGGTCCGCGTGGCGATCGACGGAAATTCTGCGCGCGAAGTCGAACGCATCGATTTGGGCCACCGCATCCGCGAGATCGAACAAGGCCCCGACGGTGCAGTGTGGATCGCCGAGGATGGCAAGGGGGGTCGGTTGAGGAAGTTGGTGGCGCGGCGCTAAACAATCCTCCCCGAGCTTGTCTCGGGGAGGGGGACCGCGCGAAGCGTGGTGGAGGGGCATTGC
>JANMPV010000032.1:0-2768 GCA_031370045.1 Novosphingobium sp.
CCGCAACTATCCGCTGGTCGGGCGGATTCGCTGGATCATGGAAGACCTGCGCCCGTTCCTGCGATCGTACATTGTCGAGGGCGACCTCGATGGGCGGCCTTTCAACCACGATGAGCGTGCACTGGTTTATGCTCGAGCCAAGGGCGAGCTGGATGCGCACCCGTTCGGCACCGAGCTTGATGTCTATTCAGAAGAGTACGAATGGCTCGGGCATTCGATCGCGCCCAACGCGAAGGCGGCGGAAAGCTGGCGGGTCAAGGTTGGCGGTCCGCAGTGCGCAAAGCCCTACAATGCGTCGCTGCTCAACATTTCGGCGATGAGCTTCGGGGCGCTTTCAGCCAACGCGATCATGGCGCTCAACAAGGGCGCGAAGCTCGGCGGGTTCTACCACGATACCGGCGAAGGCGGATTGTCGCACCACCACCGCGCCCACGGCGGCGATCTGGTATGGGAAATCGGCAGCGGCTATTTCGGCGCGTGCACCGAGCCTGGCAAATTCGATCCTGCGCGGTTCGAAGCAACCGCGCAGGACGATCAGGTCAAGATGATCGAGATCAAGCTCAGCCAGGGGGCCAAGCCGGGCCACGGCGGCGTGCTTCCCGGCGCCAAAGTAACCGCCGAGATCGCCGAGGCGCGCGGGGTGACGGCGGGCAAGGACTGCATCTCGCCCGCCGCACATTCGGCGTTTTCAACCCCGCTCGAGCTGGTCGAATGGGCGGCCAAACTGCGTGATCTTTCTGGCGGCAAACCCGTCGGCATCAAACTGTGCATCGGCCAGCCGCACCAGCTGTTCGCGGTGATGAAGGCGATGCGCGAAAGTGGCATCCGGCTCGACTACATCGTTGTCGATGGCGGCGAGGGCGGGACCGGAGCCGCCCCGGTCGAGCTCTCCAACAGCGTCGGCATGCCCTTGCGCGAAGGGCTGATCATGACGCGCAACGCGCTGGTCGGGTGCGGGCTGAAGGGCGACATCCGCGTGGCGGTCGCGGGCAAGGTCCACTCGGGCGCGGGGCTGGCAATGAATCTGGCGCTGGGGGCCGACTGGTGCAACGCGGCGCGCGGCTTCATGTTCGCGCTGGGCTGCGTCCAATCGCTTCGCTGCCACACCGATACCTGCCCGACCGGGATCGCGACGCAGGACGCCGGGCGTCAGCGCGGGCTGGTTGTGGGGGACAAGGCCACCCGCGTCGCCCACTTCCACAAGCAGACGCTGGTGGGCTTGCGCGAAATCGTGGTCGCCATGGGGCTCGACGATCCGTGGCAGATCAACCCCAACGACGCCTTTGAACGGCTAAGCAGCGCGCGCGCCGAACCGGTCGATCGAGTTTATCAATTCCTTGAGGATGGCCAATTGCTCGCCGATCCCGCCAGCACCCCCTATGCGCGCTATTGGGATGCGGCGCGCGCCGACAGCTTCAGGAGAGCGGCATGAGCAAGAACCCCGGCCTCGCCCACTGGCACCGCGTCATGGCAGCGGGCAACGTCCCCGGCGAACTGGCCCAAATCCTCGCCGACGATGCGGTGTTCCATTCGCCCGTGGTCCACACGCCGCAAGTGGGCAAGGCCAAGGTGATCGCCTATCTCGCCGCGGCGGGGCAGGTGTTCGGAGCGCCGGGCGGCCATGCCAATTTTCGCTATGTCCGCGAACTGGTCGATGGACACGAGGCATGCCTCGAATTCGTCGCCGAGATCGATGGAATTACGGTCAACGGCATCGACCTGATCGGGTTCGACCCCGAGTGGAAGATCCGCGACTTCAAGGTGATGGTGCGGCCCTTGAAGGCGATCAACAAGCTGTGGGAGCTGATGGCAGCGCAGTTGCAGGCCGCCAATTCAGTTTGATTTCAGTGTCGACTCGACAAAATCCGCTCGTTCAAGGGGCGTTCCCAACGGCAGAGACACTAAGGGGTATCCGGCGGCCGTCCATGCCGCGGTCACCGCGTTGCCGCTGACCTGCGCTTCGCTCCAGTCCTGCATTCGCTCGGCGTCGGAATGGTAAATCTTTTCCCACGCTGCCGCGACGAAAATGGGACCCGAATATCGCAGCGGCGGAACCGCCAATAGCGACGCGCGAATGCCCGACAGGTTCAGGAACGCGATACTGTCGAAAAAACCGCGATCGAAGATTGTCCAGCGCCCGTCATCAGGCGCTGCCGCGAGATCGGCCATCTCGCGTTCGATCATCGCTCGGGTAAAGCCCAGCGGATCGTCGTTGCGCAGCGCCATCCCCCCAGGCTCGCGAAGGATCGCGCGGGCCACCTCGGAGACGACGCGCCAGCCGCGCTTCGCCAGCATTTCCAGTAGCGTGGTCTTGCCCGCGCCGGGCGCCCCGGTGATGACCGCAGTACGCGGCCTCACCGGGGAGTGGTCAACCAAGCAATCGCCCCAGCCCCAGCTGCGGATCGGCCCAGCCCTCGTGGATCATCCGTACCGCGACGAACAGGATCAGCGCCAGGCCGATCCAAGCGATCCACGGCCAGCGCTGGATCAGCCGGGCAACAAAGGTCGAGGCGATGCCCATGATCAGCACGGTGATCGTCAGCCCGATGAACAACACCGCGGGATTTTCGCGCGCGATACCGGCCACGACGAGAACGTTGTCGAGGCTCATCGAGAGATCGGCCAAGGTGATCTGGATCGCGGCCTGAAGAAAGGTTTTGGTCCGCGCCGGGCCTTCGATCGCCGCAGTATCGGGATCGTCGAGCACTGGAGACTTGGTCGGGCGCAGCTCGCGGTACATGTTGTAAGCGACCCACAGCAGCAGGCAG
>JANMPV010000088.1:0-3495 GCA_031370045.1 Novosphingobium sp.
GTCAAGGACAGCCCCGGCGCAGCGATCGGGATCGCGGCGGTCGCGGGCTTTTTCCTGGCCAAGTTGTTTCGCGGTGGCGGCTCGGACGATTGATCCGACTCGTCTGCGCTCCACTCCCGATTGACACGTCGCCGCGCGCGCGGCCAAGGACGGCGCATGGCTGATCCTGCCGACGACGAGCTATATCGTTCTCCTCTTCCTGCGACGCAGGACGTGGGGGAGGACGATGTCGGCTCGCTGGTCGCACAGGTGAAGGATCTGGCCGATGACGCGCGCACGGCGGTCGAAGCCGAAATCGCCTGGCAGGGCGCACGCGCGGGCTTCGTCGGCAAGCGCACGGCGGTCATCGCGGCGTGGGCGGGATTTGCGCTCGTTTGCGGGTTCATCGCCATACTGGCGCTGGCGTTCGGCGCGATCCTGGCGCTCACGCCCAATATCGGCGCGGTGCTGGCGACCCTGACGGTAACCGGAGTGCTGCTGCTGGCCGCACTGATCGCCGGGCTGATCGTCCGTGGCCGTGTCCGTGCGCTCAAGGCGGTGGCTTTTGCGCCCAAGGGGCAGCCATGAGCGACCCCGATCTCACCCGGCTGACCGAGTATCGCGCGTTGCGCGATTCGGCCTGGGCGGTGGTGCGCAGCGATGTCGATAGCCTCCGGGTCGACCTGTCCGCGCACGGCATCGGCGAACGGATCAAGGACCGCGCCGCCGAGGAAGCCCAGGACGCCTGGGACCAGGCCCGTGAGGTTGCGTCCGATCACAAGGGGGTCGTCGCCGGAACGGTGCTCGCGCTGGCCGCGTGGTTCCTGCGTGGTCCGATTGGCAAAGCGCTTGCGGCGCTGTTCGGCGGCGATGACGATAACGACGATACGGACGACAATGCGGAACCACCTGCCGCTGAAAACGTCGAACAGGCCTAAGGAGAGTTATTGTGAGCGACGAAAAGGCCGAACGCATCCGCAGCAAGATTTCCGCCTCGCAGGCGCGTTCGCGCGGCGATGGCACCTCGCGCAAGGCAAAGCCGACCCCGCGCCAGCGCGCGACGGGCGAAACCACTTTCATCGAAAAGGCCATGGCCGATCACCCGCTGGCCTTGCTCGCGGGCAGTGTGGTCCTGGGCGCGATTGCTGCCAGCCTGGTGCCACGCGCCTGGGGCGGCAAGCTGGGTCGCCGGATGCTCGGCCTCGCCACGGTGGCGGGCGAGCTTGGCGTGGCATACGGCACCAAGGCTTGGGATGCGGCCTCCGAAGGCACGCGGGCCGGGCAGGACAAGCTTGAGGACCTGGGTGAAGTTCTGGCCGACCAAGGCAGCGACGCCCGGCGCAAGGGCATCGAATTCGGTGTTATGGCGGGCAAGCGGGCGATCGAATTGGCCGGAGTAGCGGCGAAAGGCGCCCGCGATGCTGGCGATGGCGCGCTCAAGGCGATCAGTGACCTGTCCGAGCGCGCCCGTCACTGATCTGCGCTTGCGCGGCGCCCTTGTGCATTTGGGCCTAATCCCTAAAGCGCCGCGCCATGAACAAGATGCACCTCGTCATGGGCGGACGCGTGAGCGACCCGCGCGGCCTGAATTTCGTCGATCTTGAGAAGATGGACCTGGTCGGAATTTATCCCGACTATGCCACTGCCGAGGAAGTCTGGCGCGGGTTTGCCCAGCGCACGGTGGACGATGCCGAGATGAAGTATGTGGTGGTCCATCTGCATCGGCTGCTCGAGCCGGAGATGGGCAAATAGGATTGGGCGACGCCGTGCATGGCCTTCGACAAGCTCAGGCTGAGCGGACTATTCTTATCTGGAAAGCAAATTACACCCGCTCAGGCTGAGCCTGTCGAAGCCCGCGCGCCAACGTAAGCTTCAAACAAACTCGATCTTCTTGACCACGTAAAACCGGTCGCCCGACGGCACGGTCACCTCGATCTCCTCATCCACCTTGCGCCCGATCAGCGCGCGGCCGAGCGGCGAGTTGTAGCTGATCCGGCCGACCCTGGCGTCGGCCTCGGTCTGGCCGACGATCTGATAGCGGATCGGCTTGTCCGCATCGTCGAGCAGCGTCACGGTTGCGCCGAACACGATCCGGTCGCCCGAAAGCGTCGTCGGATCGATGATCTGGGCGCGGCTGATGCGATCCTCCAGATCGACGATCGTGGCTTCGACCTGGCCCTGGCGTTCCTTGGCCGCATGGTATTCGGCATTTTCCGAAAGATCGCCGTGGGCGCGCGCCTCCTCGATCGCCTCGACGATCCGGGGGCGTTCCTCGCGCAGCAGCTTGAGCTCCGCGGCCAACCGTTGGTGGCCTTCCGCCAGCATCGGCAGACGGTCTACACTCGCCATTCGTAACGCCTTTCACTTGCACTCGGCATGTCGCCATTCGCCATATTCAGGGATAGTTCGACCTCAGCCGCCCGGCCTCTTTCGAGGCAATCGGACCGGCGTCCGTCCTGTAACTGATGAGGGAAGGAAAACGCGCCTGTTTCAGCCATAGTAGTCTTGAAGCGAGCGCACTTCAAGCTGGGCCGTCCGCAAAGCCTCGATCGCCTCGACCGCGGCGACGCTGGCCGCTGCGGTGGTGAAGTAGGGCAAGCGCCCCGTCAGCGCCGATCCGCGGATCGATTGCGAGTCCTTGAGGCTCTGCCAACCTTCGGTGGTGTTGAAGACCAGCGCGATTGCCCCGTCCTTGATCCGGTCGACGATGTGCGGACGGCCCTCGGCGACTTTGTTGATCCGCTCCACCGCCACGCCGTTCTCCGCCAGATAGCGCGCGGTGCCGCCGGTGGCGACGATGGCGAACCCCAGCGCCTCCAGCTTGCGCATCGCGGGCAGGATCACCGGCTTGTCGCCATCCTTGACCGATACGAACACCGTGCCGCTTGTCGGCAAGCGGTTACCCGCGCCCAGTTGCGCCTTGGCGAACGCCATCGCGAACGTCCGGTCGATCCCCATCACTTCGCCGGTCGATTTCATCTCGGGGCTGAGCACCGGGTCGACCCCGGGGAAGCGGGCGAACGGAAACACCGCTTCCTTGACCGCCATGTAGGGAATGTCGCGGATGATCGGCGGCAGGTCGCGCAGTTTTTCGCCCGCCATGATCCGCGCCGCGAACTTGGCGATCGGCTGGCCGATGGCTTTGGCGACGAACGGCACCGTGCGGCTGGCGCGCGGGTTGACCTCGATCAGGTACACATCGTTGCCCTTGACCGCGAACTGGATGTTCATCAGCCCGCGCACGTCGAGCGCCTTGGCCAGCAGGATCGCCTGGCGCTCCATCTCGGCGACGATCTCGGGGGCAAGGCTGTAGGGCGGCAGGGTACAGGCGCTGTCACCCGAATGGATCCCCGCCTCCTCGATGTGCTGCATCACGCCGGCGACGACCACCTCATCGCCATCGGCCAGCGCATCGACGTCGCACTCGATCGCATCGCGCAGGTACTTGTCGATCAACACCGGCGAATCGCCCGACACGTTGACCGCGGTGGCGATGTAATCATCGAGCTGGGCCTG
>JANMPV010000172.1:0-1934 GCA_031370045.1 Novosphingobium sp.
CTAAAGTCATCCCGCTTTAGGGAAACGATCTGGCGTCATGGGCATTGAGCCAGGCGCGGCTGGTCCGCGCCACTTCGCGCGCCCTCGCGTTGAGATCGGGGAAATTCGCCCGCAGCACCGCCGAGCGCTCCTCGATCGCCACTGGCAGCCCGGCGGGCAGTGCATCGACCATCGCCGTCAGTGGCAGCCCGCCCATGCCCATTGCCACTCGCCGATCGATCGCATCGTCGATGATCGCCTTCATGTCCGACAAGTCGGGCGGTTCGGCAGGGGCATCGCACAGCTGGGCATAGCCGAGCCACTCACGCGGCAGGGCGCGGATGGCATCCGCGGTGCCGCCCGAGCGTGCCCAGTGGAGCGTATCGCACAGCACGCCTTTGGCATCGCCATCGAGCGCCGCGACGATGGCCGCCGCTGCCGCGATACTCTTCACCTGCGTGAACAGCGCATACTCCAGGTTGATACGCACGCCGGTTCCTGCGGCGCGATCGACCATCGCCTGAAGCTTGGCGGTCGTAGCTCCCGCATCGGGATCGCTTGAAACACACAAAAGGTTGGCCGCGCCCAGTTCGGCGGCAATCTCGACCAGCTCGATCAGCCACGGATCAAGCGGCCCCGGCATGATCCACGCCACCTCGACATCGAGCAGCGTCAGCTTCGCGTCGCCTAACTGACCCCTAATTGCCCGCGTTGTGGCCGCGCTCCAAGTGTCGCGCTCGACCCACATCCCGCCAAAATCGAACCCGCCCGCAACCGCCGCTTCGATCAGCTGCGGCGGGGTCGCCTCGGGCATGATCCCCGCCGCCATCGAAATCGGGTGGCGCAATGCTGAGTCCTCAGCCCGGCAGTTCGCCGTCAATATACTTCATCAGCGTTTGATTAAAGTGGCGCACCCGGCTGTCCTGATAAGCGCCAAGCTGCATCAATCCGTTGGCCGAGGCCTTCATTCCGGTTTGGACGTGAGGCAGATTGGACATGTCCTGATCAAACACCCCCGCCAGCGCCTCGCCCATGATGTCGTTGGCCCACGAAAATGGCTGATCATCGGGAATATAGACGCGTTCGGCGGCACGCGGGCGCGTTTGTCCCTTGGGTGTCGGCGCGAGCACGCGGATTTCCATCACGCACCAGTCGGGCGTGTCGCCCGGCAGCCAGCGATAGAGCAGCGCCGGCATGAACCCGCCCCATGGCGCGAAGTTGGGGAAGATGTTGTAGGTGAAATTGTCGAGCATTTCGGAATCGGACTTGTCCGAATAATCTTTCCCATCATTGGCTGAAAAGCCCTGGCGGTTGGCCTCGGCGAGCATCTTGCGCGCGTAGAACGGATCGGCCGGATCCAGGTCCACCCCTTCGGCTTTGGCGCTGAACCGGCGGTTTGTTTTGGCGTCGCTGCCGCCCGAAAACTCGGCCATCTTGTCCAGCACGTATTGCTGGTCCTTGCCCGTCATGTGCGGCGAAAGCACCCCCGATGGCGTGATTGCGCGGTTGAAGTTATCGCCATACAGGTCGTATCGGGTGTTGGCGTCGCCCAGAAACGGCAGCAGTTGCGGGTGGGTTGTGACCGAATGCCACGCCTCCATAAACGCTTCGGCGGTCGCCTTCCAGTTGGCATCGATCCGTTTTGCCACCCACATCGCGGTGTAGCGGTTGGTCAGATCATAGGTTTCGTACTGATCGAGCACCGGGCCGACCCAAGCGGTGAAATCGGGAATGTCGGCATTCTCGGTGATCATCACGAACCCCTGCCACAGGTTCACGCGCACTTCGGGCAGGCTCATGTCCTGGCCCTCGAGGTGCATGAAATCCCACGCGCAGGGGTTTTCGTTGAGGCTGCCTTCGTTGCGCCAGGAGAAGCCGTGGAACGGGCAGCGCAGCTGGGTGGTGTTGCCCGATTTGGTCCGCAGCTTGCGCCCGCGATGAAGGCAGACGTTGTG
>JANMPV010000192.1:0-7805 GCA_031370045.1 Novosphingobium sp.
GTTTAGCTGATGTCGGATCTGAAAATCGCCAACCTGTCGGACTATCTCGCTTCGGCCGAGGAGCTGATCGACGAGGCGCGCAACGGGCGCATGTTCATCTTGGTTGACGATGAAGACCGCGAGAACGAGGGCGATCTGATCATCCCCGCGCAAATGGCGACTCCCGATGCGATCAACTTCATGGCCACCCACGGTCGCGGGCTGATTTGCCTCACGCTAAGCAAATCGCGGGTCGAGCAGCTCGGGCTCGAACTGATGAGCCGTGCCAACGGCACCCGCCACGAGACCGCGTTCACCGTTTCGATCGAGGCGCGCGAGGGCGTCACCACGGGCATTTCCGCCGCCGACCGCGCGCGCACCGTCGCGGTGGCGATCGACACCTCCAAAAGCCGCGACGACATCGTCACCCCCGGCCACGTCTTCCCGCTGATCGCGCGCGACGGCGGGGTGCTGGTCCGCGCCGGGCACACCGAGGCCGCGGTCGACATTTCGCGGTTGGCGGGCCTCAACCCCGCCGGGGTAATCTGCGAGATCATGAAGGACGACGGGACGATGGCGCGGATGGACGACCTGCTGTCGTTCGCCCGGCTCCACGATCTCAAGATCGGGACGATCCGCGATCTCATCGCCTATCGCATGCGCCACGATCACCTGGTCGAACGCGCAACCGAAAGCACCTTCACCTCGTCTTATGGCGGCGAGTGGCGCGCGATCACATTTCGCAACAAGATCGACGACACCACCAGCGTGGTCTTGCAAAAAGGCCATGTCGATCCGGCCAAGCCGACGCTGGTGCGGATGCACGCGATTTCGATGTTCGACGACCTGCTGGGCCGCGTCGGCGAGCGCAAGCGGGTGCTCCAGCGTTCGATGGCCGCGGTTGGCGAGGCAGGCGCAGGGCTGATCGTCGTCCTGATGCCGACGCACCCCGGGGCGCTGCGCCAGGAAATCGGCGGCACCAAACCCGACAGCGAGTTGCGCGAATACGGCATCGGTGCTCAGATCCTGGCCGAACTGGGAGTCCACGACATGATCCTGCTGACCAATTCCTCACGCAACGTGGTCGGGATCGAGGGCTATGGCCTGCATGTGGTGGGCGAACGGGCGATCCCGGCGGCTTGAGGAAGCAAATAATGTCAAAGTTCCTGATTATCGAAGCGCGTTTCTACGACCATCTCAACGATATGCTGATCGCCGGGGCCAAGGCCGCGCTGAAGGCGGCGGGACACCAGGTCGAGGTCATCACCGTCCCCGGTGCGCTCGAAATCCCCGGCGCCATCGCGCTGGCCGACGAGGGTGGGCAGTATGACGGCTATGTCGCGATCGGCGTGGTGATCCGCGGCGAAACCTATCACTTCGAGATCGTCGCGGGGGAAAGCGCGCGCGGGGTCATGGCGCTGACGATGGACGGGGTGGCGATCGGCAACGGCATCCTGACCGTCGAGAATGAGGAGCAGGCACTGGTCCGCGCCGACCCGGCGCAGAAGGACAAGGGCGGTGAGGCGGCCAAGGCGGCCATGGCGCTGCTCGCGCTCAAGGAGAAGTTCGCGTGAAGCTTCGACAGGCTCAGCATGAGCGGGGCCATTGTGCAATCGGCGGCCTGCCGCTTGTGCTGGGCGGCAACGTGTTCGGCTGGACCGCCAGGGGCGACGATGGTTTCGCGGTGCTCGACGCATTCTATGAAGCGGGCGGGCGGATGATCGATACCGCCGATGTCTATTCGGCGTGGATCCCGGGCAATAAGGGCGGCGATTCCGAGATGCTGATCGGCCAGTGGCTCGAATCGCGCGGGGTGCGCCGCGAGATGCTGATCCACACCAAGACCGGAATGTGGGGCGGCCCCGAATTGTACGAACCGGCGCGCGTCCTCCAGTCGCTCGACGCCTCGCTTGAGCGGCTGCGCACCGATTACGTCGATCTGTATTACGCCCACCGCGACTTCGAAGACCTGCCGATTGAGGGCATCGTTGCAGCATTCGACGGCGCCGCAAAATCGGGCAAGGTCCGCTCGCTTGGCGCCTCGAAATTCACCGCCAGCCGACTTGAAGCCGCGCTCGATGCTGCGACCGCGTCGGGCGCAACCCCGTTCAGCGTGCTGCAAAACCAGTACAATCTGGTCGAACGCTCGGACTATAGCGAAGACCTGCAACGGCTGTGCCGCGCGCACGATATGCCGCTGCTGCCGTACTTCGGGCTCGCCGCGGGCTATCTGAGCGGCAAGTATCGCAAACCCGCCGACCTGGAGGGTGCGGACCGTGGCATCCGGGTCCAGGATTTCATGACCAAAGGCCCGCCGGTGCTGGTGGCGCTCGATCGGGTTGCGGCCGAGACCGGCGCCAGCCTGCCCGCGATCGCGCTGGCCTGGCTGCGCGCGCAGCCGATGATCCCCGCCCCCATCGCCAGCGCGCGCTCGCCCGAACAGCTGGCGACCCTGATCGAAAGCGCGACGCTGGAACTGACGCCGGAACAGCTCGCCCAACTAAGCATGTCGGCGGATCACAGCGCCTGAAGCAAAGGGCTTTTCGCCATTCGCGGAATGCCATAGTCCCTGCCCAGCAACTGGGGGACTCGGTCAAATGACACTTCGTTCAAAACATGCCGCGTGGTTTGCGGCAGCGCTGCTGACCTCTACCGTGTTGCTCGCCCCTGCCCACGCACAAGCCACCACCGCGGCACTAACCAGCGATACCCCCGGCACCACTGCCGCAGGCGTTCCGTTCACTGCCCCCAAGGCGTGGACGTTGGTCAACGCCGATGGCCTGGCCAAGATTACCGCGCCCGAGGGCGATCTGGTCGCGGTGATCGTCGATGTCGGCCCAGCGCCCGATGCCGCCGCTGCGGTCGTCAAAGCGTTTGCGCGGTTCGATCCGGCGGAGAAGCACCCGCTCAAGCTAAGCTCGCCGCTCGCCAAAGTGCGCGGCTGGGACGAGCGGGTCGGGTTCATCTACGAAACCTCGCTCAACGAAAAGCTGACCCTGCGCGCCACCGGCCAGCGCAAGGGAACCGACTGGACCGTACTGATCGTGCGCGGGGCCGACGCCACCGCCGAAAAGCGCCTGGGCGCGCTGGGGCTGATCGGCGAAACGCTGGTCGCTAAAGGCTATTCACGCGAAAATTTCGTTGGAAAGCCTGCCCACCCACTCGATCAGGCGCGAGTTGCGCTGCTCCGCGAATTCGTTCGCACAGCGATGGACCAGATCGGCATTCCCGGCGTCGGCCTGGCGCTGATGGATCATGGCAAAGTGGTGTTCGAAGGCGGCGAAGGCGTCAAGCAACTGGGCAAGTCCGACCCGGTCGATGCCCACACCCTGTTCGCGATCGCCTCCAACACCAAGGGCATGGCAACGCTGCTGCTGGCCGAACTGGCCGACGTGGGCAAGCTTGGCTGGAATCAGAAGGTCACCGAGGTCTACCCGGCGTTTCGCCTGGGCAGCGCGGCGACCACCGACAAGGTCCTGATCAAGCATCTGGTCTGCGCCTGCACCGGGCTACCGCGCAAGGATTTCGAGGTGCTCTACAACACCACCCGGTCCACCCCGGCGTCGGACACCTTTCGCTATCTCGCTACGACCGAGCCGACCAGCGGCTTTGGCGAAGTGTTCCAGTACAACAACCTGATGGCCTCGGCGGCCGGCTATATCGGCGCGCACCTGATCTACCCCAAGCTCGAGCTGGGCGCCGCTTTCGACAAGGCGATGCAGACGCGGATCTTCAAGCCGCTGGGGATGAACGATACGGTGCTGGACATCGACACTATGCTGCGACGCAATCATGCCAGCCCCCACGCCTATACCATCGATGGGGTAACGGCGCTGGCGCGGGGCGAACTCAACTATACGTTCCAGCCGTTCCGCCCCGCCGGCGGTGCCTATTCGAGCCCGCACGACATGATCCGCTATGTCGCCAACGAACTTTCGCTGGGCGTGCTGCCGGGCGGCAAGCGGCTGGTGTCGGCGGCCAACCTGCTCGAACGGCGCAAGCCCAACGTGCCGATCGGCGAGCACGCCTCCTATGGGATGGGGCTTGAGAGCGACAAGACCTGGGGGGTCGAGGTGGTCCATCACGGCGGCAGCCTCGAAGGCTTCAAGAGCGACTGGATGGCGATCCCCGAGGCGCAAGTCGGCGCGGTCCTGCTGACCAATTCGGACGAGGGCCAGTTGCTCCTCTTTCCGTTCATGCGCCGCCTGATCGAAGTGCTCTATGACGGCCGACCCGAGGCGCTGGAGATGCTGACCGCGTCGGTGAGGCGAAACAAGGCGCTCTATGCAGACGAACGCAAACGCTACACCGTCCCGCCCGACCCGGCGGTGGTGACCAAGATCGCACCTCGCTATCTCAGCGGCGATTTGGGCGAGATAGTCTTCACCCGCAGCGGCGACCGTCTGACCGGCAAGGTCGGGATGCTCAGCAGCGATTTCGCGACCCGCACCAACGACGACGGGACGATTTCGCTGGTAAGCGTCGATCCGGGCCTGGTCGGGTTCGAATACGTGGTCGGCCAGAAGGACGGCAAGCGCGTGCTGACCACGCGCGACGCCCAGCACGATTATGTGTTCGTGGAGGAGTAGAACTGCCGCGACGGTGCGGACGAGGCCCTACTTCGCCAGCTCACCCGGGCTCTTGAAGTCGAGGCGGGTGTTGATCCCCAGAATCAGCTGCTCGAATACGCCCACGCCCTGCTCGCGCCCGCCCAGCATCGCGCGGCAGGGGATCTGGACGTGGAAGTTGTCCATCCGCGCGGGGTCTTCGGAGTCGATGTCGATGTCCTCGCGCTCGACCTCGAGTGCGCCGTGGTGGAGACCGTGGCCCCACTTGGGCGAGGTATAACCGAGCCCGCGCATATAGAACCGGCCGAGCGGTTCGAGCGTGACGGTCAGTGGACCGTCAGCAGTGTCGATGGTCAGTTCGCCGCGCGCGGGCCAGCGGGTGCCGGGGACCAGCGGCGCTTCCATCCGCGCCGCCGAGGTCTCGAACCACCCGTGCGGCCCCGCCCCATCGGGGACCACCGCGGCTCGCAGGTTCCACGGCGGACCATCGCCATCGGCATTGAGGTGGAAGAACACGCTGTGGCGGGCGAAATTCAGCGGGGTCCATTGCCAGAAGAACCCCGTGGGTTTCTCGCCGGTGTGTGGTTGCGGATCGGCCATCCCGATCGGGCGCACGCCCCACGAACGATCGCGCGTGCCGGTGCAGGCGCGCTGGATCGCCTCGCGCCGTCCGTCGATCTCGATCCAGCCCTCATAGCGCCCGTTCTGGGTCATCCGGGTGTAGTCCATGAATGCACGCGGCCCGATCCGGCGGGTGAAGCGCGGCTCTTCAAGCGGGAATGCGCGCCCGGTGAAGGTGATGTCGGCGGCGATCCCGTTGTGCTCTTCGACCACAATCCGCAGCTGCCGCAGCGGTTCGATCACCTCGATCCGGATCGGGCCGACGACAAGGTCCATCCGCTCCATCCCCAGCTCGCGACTGGCATGGAGGCAATGCTGCTTGCCGTCGCGGATCGCACAGAAGTGGGCGTCCGCCACGTCGAGGTGCGGATAAATTCCGAATGCCAGCGCAAAGAACCCCGAGCCATCAGGATTGTACCCGTTGAAGAAATAGCGGTCGTAGAAATTGCGGTCGGTCCCCGAGAACGCGATCGGCTCGGCGGTCTGGTGGAGCGGGTAATCATCGCCTTTAGAAAGCATCAGAGCACCCCCAAGCTGTCGTGCAGAATCGCTAACTGACAAGCGCCGCGCGCCATGTCGAGGAACATCGCGTCGCCGCGCGCGGTCCGTTCGACGAAAGCGGCGCTGAACACTGCGGTCGAAACGCCGTGGAGCACCCCTCGGCGGTAGTCGTCCCAGACGTCCGCTCGCACCAATGCCACCCCGCGTTCGGCCATCGCGGCGAGGTACAGGTCGATCAGTTCGTCCTCGTGCGCAGCCAGCGTAGTGCCCACTCCCGCGCCGATGAAGTAGGCCAGGTCGGTCAGCCCGCTTCCGACCGTCAGCGTCTGCCAATCGAGCACGCCGAGCGGCTCGGCCCCATCCTTGATCTCGAACAGCATGTTGTCGAGGCGATAGTCGCCGTGGACCAGACACGGCTGCGCGATCTCGCGCCCAAACCAGCGGTCGATGTTCGCCGCAAGGCCGAAGCATATGTCCATCAGCTCGGGCGCGAGCTGACCGGCATAGCGCTCGGCAAAAACCTGCGTCGCATAGGGATAGGCCTGGCTGAGCGCCTCGAGCGAACCCGGTCGCGCCGCCAGCCACGGCCGCCCAGTCATCGCGGCGTTGCCCCAGCTCGGGGCGTGGAGCCCGGCGAGCTGGCGCACTGCCTCGCACGCATCGGAAAGATCGCATCCGGCAAGCTGGTTGCCGCCGCGCGCCGGGCCGAGATCCTCGAACAACAGGATGAAGTCGCCGCCGTCCGCGTCGATTTCGGCGGCCAGTGCGCGCGGGGTGCGGATCGCCAGATCGTCCGCCAGCTCGCGGTAGAAGCTGACTTCCTTGGCGTAGAGACCATGGGTTATCGCGGTCTGGCGGCTGGTCGCGTCGGCGGCGGGAAACTTGCCCGCCAGCGTCGCCGGACCCGCGCCTGCTCGGTCATAGGTCAGCGTGAACCGCGCGCTGTCACCCACCTGGCCAGTGCCGATCGCGCACCACTCGACCCCGCTCACCGCGCTGTCATCGAGCACGCCCGCGCGCTGGAGAGCACCGGTCAACCACGCAGCAGTGACCCCGGCGGGACTGGTTGGAAATTGCTCGGTCGCGATAATCTCTCTCCCCTGCAGGAACCTTATGGATCGGTGTGGCTTGGAGCAACCGGCATGGGGACGGATACAAAATGAACGGACCACTCGAATGGATCGGCGCGATCGGCGCGATTTTGGCCGCCGCGCTGATCGCCGGCGACTTTGGTCGACGCGCAACCGGCTGGGGTTTCGTGCTTTTCAGCGTGGTGTCGGTGGTGTGGGTGGTGTCCGGCCTGTCCGCCAGCGACGGCATGCCGATCGCGGTGCAGAACGGCATCCTGCTGCTGATCAACCTCTACGGCGTCTGGCAATTCCTCCTCAGCCCCAAAAAGAAACGCGAGATCGAGCGGGCCGAGAAGCTGGCCAATGAGGCCAAGGAGGATGTCGAGGCGGGGAAGGCCTGATCCTCCCCACTCGTGGGGAGGTGGCAGCGCGCAGCGCTGACGGAGGGGGATCGCCTCCCGAGCGACGCCGCCCCATGACGCGAGCCCCCTCCACCACCTTCGGCGGTCCCCCTCCCCGAGCCGGGGAGGATTTATCTACCCCCAGATCTTCACCCGCTTCTCCGGTGCCAGATACAGCTTGTCGCCCGGCTTGACGTCAAACGCGGTGTACCAGGCGTCGATGTTGCGCACGGTCAGCGCGCGGTACTGGCCCGGCGCGTGGCCGTCGGTGGCGAGGCGGTTGCGCATCAGTTCGTCGCGCATCTTGGTCGCCCAGCTTTGCGCGAACGCAATAAAGAACCGCTGGTCGCCGGTGAAGCCGTCGATCACCGGGGCTTCCTTGCCGCCCAGCGAGGCGCGGTAGGCGTCGTAGGCGGCCTGGATGCCGACCACGTCGGCGATGTTCTCGCCCAGCGTCAGGTTGCCATCGACGTGCGCGTCGGGGAACGGTGCATAGCCACTGTATTGGTCGGCCAGCGCCTTGCCCGATGCCTCGAACTTTTTCAGATCGACGGCGGTCCACCAGTTGCGCAGCTTGCCGGTGGCATCGAACATCGCCCCGCCATTGTCGAAGCTGTGGCTGATTTCGTGGCCGATGGTGGCGCCAATCGCGCCATAGTTGGACG
>JANMPV010000196.1:0-4716 GCA_031370045.1 Novosphingobium sp.
CTCCATATAGGCTCCAATTTGCATGAGGGCAAATGCGATACAGGGTGGACCGGATTGAACACAAATTCACCCAGCCTCCTGACTGTTTTTCCTATTTAATCATATCACTATGCGGTCAGTTAGAGACAGATTTGAACATAAATGGCCGGAATTGAACATGCCCAATTCGACCGTTTGACAGGATTTGTAATCAGGGGGTCAGGGGTTCGAATCCTCTAGCCGGCACCAGTTTGCAATTGCCGGGACAGTGCCGATCAGGCGGACGCTGGGCGTCTCAGGCGACCGCCATCAGGCTGGCATTGCCGCCTGCCGCAGTGGTGTTGATCGAGGTGGAGACCTCCTGGAGCAGCCAGTCGAGCTTATAGCTCTCGCCGCCCGCCAGCGCCTCGGGGGTAATCGCCTGGAGCGACACGATAGCACCGCCGCGATCGGCGAGCCTGCGGGACGCGGTGGCGACATCTTCAGCGTCGCCCTCCACCAGCGCGGCGGCGAGGCCAACGTGCGCGAGCGGGTCGTTCGCGTGGATAAACCGCGCCGCCAGACTTCCAGGCAGGCTCGCCAGCACGTCGCCTGACATCTTGGAGACAACCGCGCTGTTGCCTGTCGCCAGCACCGCGCCAAGCTGGATACGCAGACCGGTTGCGGTCCGCGCGCAGAGCGCGACGCGGCCGCGCGGGTGCAGCCCATACAGGTTGCGCTCGCCGACCGGCCCAGGCAGCTCGATCTCGTGGCCCAGCCGCGAGCGGCGGGCGATGTCCTGAACCGCGGCGAGGGCGACAGGGTCACCCTGCCCTTTGAGCCAGGCGAGATAGGCGGTGACCGCGGGATTGGCGGCGGACGCTGCCGTTACCGCCGCTGGGCCCGAATTGACGACTGGCGGATTGGCGACCAGCTTGGTCAGATAGAGCGGCCCGCCCGCCTTGGGGCCGGTGCCCGACAGGCCGCGCCCGCCGAACGGCTGCACGCCCACCACCGCGCCGATGATGTTGCGGTTGACGTAGAGATTGCCTGCCGCGATCACGCGCGTCACCCGCGCGACGGTGTCGTCCAGCCGGGTGTGCAGCCCGAACGTAAGGCCATAGCCGGTGGCGTTGATCGCGCGGAGCACCGCGTCCACCTCGCCGCCGCGGAAGCGCACGACGTGGAGGACCGGGCCGAACACCTCGCGGCCCAGTTCCGCGATGTCGTCGAGTTCGATGATCGTAGGCGCAACGAACGTGCCGTGCGCGGTGTCCTCGCCAAGTGGTGCGTGCTCCACCTTGCGGCCGGCGGCGCGCATCGTCGCGATATGGCGCTCGATGCTATCGCGCGCCTCGGCGGTGATGACCGGGCCGATATCGACCGCCAGCCGGTCGGTGCGGCCAATGCTCAACTCGCGCACCGCGCCTTTGAGCATGTTCAGCGTGCGATCGGCGACGTCCTCTTGCAGGCACAGCAGGCGGAGCGCCGAACAACGCTGCCCCGCGCTGTCGAAAGCCGACGCGATCACATCGGCGACCACCTGTTCGGCCAGCGCGGAGGAATCGACGATCATCGCGTTCTGCCCGCCGGTCTCGGCGATCAGCATGATCGGGTTGCCAATGGCCGATACGCGACCGGCGAGCTGCTGCTGGATCAGCCGCGCGACCTCGGTCGATCCGGTGAATATCACGCCCGCCGTGTCGGGCGCGCCGACCAGCGCGGCACCGACCGCGCCCCCGCCCGGCACGAGCTGCAAAGCACTTTCGGGGACGCCCGCCTCGTGCAGGATACGCACCGCCTCGGCGGCGATCAGCGGGGTCTCCTCGGCGGGCTTGGCGAGCACGGGGTTGCCCGCGACCAGCGCGGCGGCGACTTGGCCGGTGAAGATGGCGAGCGGAAAGTTCCACGGGCTGATGCAGACCACCGGGCCGAGCGCGCGGGTATGGCCGTCCATCCAGCGCTCCGCTTCGGCGGCGTAGTAGCGCAGGAAGTCTACGCCCTCGCGCACCTCGGCGATGGCGTTGGCGGCCGACTTGCCCGCCTCGCGGATGAGCAGCCCGATCAGCGTAGGCATCCGCGCCTGCATGATGTCGGCGGCGCGGGTCAGGCAGGCGCCGCGCTGCTCCACGGGCACGGCGCGCCAATCGTCGAACGCGGCGGCGGCCCGCCGCAAGGCTTGGCGGGCAGTGTTTTCGCTCACCTCGGTTACATGCCCGACGATGTCGCGATGATCGGCCGGGTTGCGGACCGGCCTGGCCGCACCGGTGGCGGGGCCTGCCGTCCAGTCCCGCCGCGCGCTCTGGGCCACCGCATCGGCCAGCATCGCCAGCGTCGCCTCGTCGCTCAGGTCGAGCCCGGCGGAGTTGCGGCGCGCGCCATAGATTGCGGCCGGCAGCGCGATCACCTCGTGCGGGGCGCCGGGAACGGGCATCGCGCGGACGAGCTCGATCGGATCGGCAATTAGCTCCTCGACCGGCACGGCGGGATCGCCGATGCGGTTGACGAACGACGAGTTGGCGCCGTTCTCCAGCAGACGCCGCACCAGATAGGCGAGCAATGTCTCGTGGGTGCCGACCGGCGCGTAGACGCGGCAGGGGCGATCTAGTTTGTCCTTGCCGACCACCTCGTCATACAGCGGCTCGCCCATGCCGTGCAGGCACTGAAACTCGTAGTCGCCGGGGCTGAAATCGGGGCCTGCCATCCGATAGATGGTCGCCAACGTCTGCGCATTATGGGTCGCGAACTGCGGAAAAACCGCGTCGCGCGCGCCGAGCAGCTTGGCCGAACACGCAATATAGGCAACGTCGGTGTAGATCTTGCGCGTGTAGACCGGATAATCCGGCAGGCCATCGACTTGCGCGCGCTTGATCTCGGCATCCCAATAGGCGCCCTTGACCAGGCGTACCATGATCCGCCGCCCCGACGCCCGCGCGAGGTCGATCACGAAATCGATCACCAGCGGACAGCGCTTGCCATAGGCCTGCACGACGAAGCCGAGGCCGTTCCAGTTATCGAGCGCCGGGTCTTGCGCCAGCGACTGGAGCAGATCGAGCGACAGTTCCAGCCGGTCGGCTTCTTCGGCGTCGATGTTGAAACCGATGTCATAGCCGCGCGCGAGCACCGCCAGCGCCTGAACGCGCGGCAGCAATTCGGCCATCACCCGATTTGCCTGCGCGCGCGAATAACGTGGATGGAGCGCCGACAGTTTGATCGAGATGCCGGGGCCGCCATAAGGGCCGCGTTTTGCCGCCGCCTTGCCGATCGCGTGGATCGCCTGCTCGTAATCGGCGTAATAGCGCTGCGCGTCGGCGGCGGTCGTCGCCGCCTCGCCGAGCATGTCGTAGGAAAAGCCGAAGCCGCGCGCTTCGCGTTCGCGCGAGCGGGTCAGCGCCTCGTCGATCGTCTGGCCGGTGACGAACTGCTCGCCCATCATCCGCATCGCAAGATCGACACCGCGCCGGATCACCGGCTCGCCCAGCCGCGCGACCATGCGGGTGAGCGCCGTGGACAGGCCGCGATCGTCCGCGCTGGCGGTCAGCCGGCCGGTCACGATCAGACCCCAGGTTGCGGCGTTGACGAACATCGAACGCCCGTCGCCAAGGTGCGCCGACCAGTCGCCGCCGGCAATCTTGTCACGGATCAGCGCGTCGCGCGTCGCGGTGTCGGGGATCCGCAGCAATGCCTCGGCGAGGCACATCAGCGCGACGCCTTCCTGGCTGCTCAGCGCATATTCCTGAACCAGCGCCTGGACGCCGCCGCGCGATTTCTTGGCGCGCAGCTGCTCGATCAGGATCCGCGCGGTCGCCGCCGCCGCTTGCGCCGTAGCGGCGGGGAGCGTGGCGGCCTCGACCAGCCCCGGCACGCAAACGGGTTCGGGCACGCGCGCCGCGGCGGTGATCGCGGCACGCAGCGCATCGGCCGGGCGGACGGCAGGAGCGAAGCGGGCAAACGGGGCAGTTCTAGTAGGCAGCTCGCTCGATTCCCTGATCTGCGTTCGCCCATGCCTTATGCAGTTGAAGCTCGATCGGTCCAATTTCCCGCTCGCGCTTTTGAGCAACAAGGACAGCCTTCAGTCCGGCAAGCGCCCAGCCGTTTTGCGGGTGCCGCTTGAGGTCATCGCGCAAAACGGCTTCCGCGTCAGACGCCCGGCCGGCATCGAGCAGCGCTGCACCGAGCAAGTGCCGGACGGGAAAGAAGATGTCTTCGGGCTCGTTGTAAGCCAGCTTGTCTTCCAGCACCGCCGCTTCCTGGAGCAAAGCGATCGCGGCGCCCGGATCCCGCTTGGCTGCCGCCAGGCGGGCCGCAGCCTTGCGCTGGCCGATCTCGTAGACGGCCTTTGCAGAATTCATCCCCTGCGCCGCGTCGCTCGGCACATCCGCCATCAGCGCCTGCGATGTCGCAAGCTCAAGCGCCGCCTCCGATAGTCTTCCCGTCGCGGCAAGCGCCGTCGCGCGGGCTTGGTGGAATGAAATGGAAAGACCTGCGAGGCCAGGGTCGGGGGCGGTCTCGCGCAGCATCTCATCCCAGCGCCCGAAGCGTATCAGAGCGTCATACAAATAGCCGATCGACCAATCCAGGCCGGGCATCGACACCAGCATGGCATCGGGCATCGCCGATCGCGCGGACCGGCTTGCCGAGATCGCTTCTGCCGATCGCCCCTCCATCGCCGCCGCGAACGCGAGGAACTGATAATTGTGGACGAGGTACATCGGGTAATAATCAGGCGGGGCGGTTTTCTTCAGATAGGCCAGGTCG
>JANMPV010000200.1:0-2971 GCA_031370045.1 Novosphingobium sp.
AAGGCCAGACCCACCCGATCCGCCCCGCTGGGGGTGGGTAACCCCCATTCGTGTGCCTTTGGGGCGCTCTGTATAAACTGCGCCTTTGGAGCAGCGCTGGTGGGGAGCGCATAATGAAGCACGCGGCAGCGTGCAGCCGCTCTCGCGGCTCAATTTGGCAGGCCCCGCTCCGCCTGGCTTGGCCAGCCACCTCATCCCAAAGGGGGGATCGAGAAAGGGCTGTTTCAGCCGCCGCCCAAATACAAAAAGGGCGCGGCCTTGCGGTCGCGCCCTTCGTGTAATTCGCAAAAAAGCGAAGATTACATCTTCTTGTCGGCTGCCGCGGCGCCTTCCTTGGCACCTTCGACAGCGCCGCTTGCCATTGCATCGGCGGTCTTCGCGGTATCCACGGCGGCGTCCGAAGCAGCGCCCATGGCGTCGGCGGCAGCGTCGGTGGCGGTGTCAGCAGCCATGGCAGCGTCCGAAGCAGCGGCATCGGCGGTGGTGGCAGCGGCGTCTTCGGTCTTTTGCGAGCAGCCAGCGAGAGCGAAGGCAGTGCCGACAACTGCGGCGAGGATCAATTTGCGCATTCCAGGGTTCCCTTACGGACAAATAGATGGAGTGGACCACGCGGGGACCCGATGTCCGCAGACCGCCGCGCAAAGTCTACTGATTAGGCAGACTTCGCGGCGCCAAATAATCGCTTGTGCGCGACTCTGCAAGCGCCGAGCGCATCGGCTGGCCGCTTTCGCACACAAACGCAAGTTTAACCGGCAATTGTGTCCTGGATATGACGCGCGCGGCGCACCGCACCGGCGACTCGCCGAAAGGCTTTTGCATGCCGTCTTGCCTCGCCCGGCGTGACGCCCGCCAAGTGCCCTGCTAGGTGGTCGGCATGTCCGATCGCCAGCATCTCTACCTCGTCGATGGCTCTGCCTACATCTTCCGCGCCTATCATCGCCTGCCCCCGCTGACCAACCCACACGGCGTGCCGGTCGGCGCGGTCTATGGCTACACCACAATGCTGTGGCGGCTGGCCGAGGATCTCAACAAGGCCGATGGGCCAACCCACCTGGCGGTAATCCTCGACAAGGGCTCGAAGAGTTTCCGCAACGATCTGTATGCCCAGTACAAAGCCCACCGTCCGCCCCCGCCCGAGGACCTGGTTCCCCAGTTCCCGCTGATTCGCGATGCCACCCGCGCGTTCAGCCTGGCGTGCATTGAGGAGGACAACCTCGAGGCCGACGACCTCATCGCCAGCTACGCCCGCGAGGCCACCCGCCAAGGCTGGGACGTGACCATCGTCAGTTCGGACAAGGATCTGATGCAACTGGTCGGCAAGTGCGCAGCAGGAGGCGGCTGCATCGACATGCTCGATACGATGAAGAACGCGCGAATCGACGTCGCCGAGGTGGTCGAAAAGTTCGGGGTGCCGCCCGAAAAGGTCGGCGATGTGCTCGCGCTGATGGGCGATGCGGTCGATAACGTGCCGGGCATTCGCGGGATCGGGCCGAAAACCGCGACCAAGCTGATCCAGGATTACGGCGATCTCGAATCGGTGCTCGCCGCCGCCCCGACGATGAAGCCCTCGAAGATGCAGCAAAGCCTGATCGACCAAGCCGAAATGGCGCGGCTCAGCCGGGTGCTCGTGCAGCTCAAGGAAGACTGCGTGCTGCCGATCCCGATCGAGGATTTCGCGCTGACCGCGATCCCGCCCGATCCGCTTGCCGCGTTCCTCACCGCGCATGGCTTCACCAGCCTGCTCAAGCGGCTGGGAGCGAGCGGCACTGCGCCGGGCCCGGCAACGCAGCTGCATCCCGCCAGGCCGGTCATCGCAGGCGCCGCAGCGACACCGCAAGGCAGCCGTCAGAGCCTCCCCGAATTTCCCCCGGTCGATCTCGATGCCTACGAATGCGTTCAGACCGTCGAGGCGCTTGACCGTTGGATCGCGCGCGCATTCGCCGCGAGGGTGGTGGCGTTCGATACCGAGACCAGCTCGCTCGACGCGATGCGCGCGGACCTTGCCGGGGTCAGCCTTGCGCTCGGTCCGAACGACGCGTGCTACATCCCGCTGGGCCACGGCGGCTCGGACATGTTCGCCGAAAAGCCGCTCCAGATCGACAAAGCGGTGGCGCTCGCCCGCCTGAAACCGCTGCTCGAAAGCGACGCGGTGCTCAAGATCGGCCAGAACGCCAAGTACGACATCAACATCTTCGCCCGCGCCGGGGAAGCCGTCGGGGGGATCGCGGTCGCGCCGATCGACGACACGATGGTGATCAGCTTCGATCTCGACGCCGGGCGCGGCGAGGACGGGATCGGCGGTGGCCACGGGATGGACGAACTGGCAACGCGCCACCTTTCCTACACCACGCTCACCTTCAAGGAGATCTGCGGCAGCGGCAAAAAGGCGATCCCGTTCGGCGAAGTCCCGCTCGACCGCGCGACGCGTTATGCGGCATATGATGACGACGTGACCTGGCGGCTGTGGAATATGTTTAAGCCGCGGCTCGCCGATGAAAGCGGAACGCGGGTGTACCAAACGGTCGATCGCCCGCTGGTGCCCGTTGTCGCGCAGATGGAGCGCCACGGGATCAAGGTCGATGCCCACCGGCTGGCCGGGCTTTCGACCGAGTTCACCCACGCGATTGCCGGGCTCGAGACCGAAATCCACGCGCTGGCCGGGCAGCCGTTCACCATCGGCAGCCCCAAGCAACTGGGCGACATCCTGTTCGATAAATTGGGCTACAAGGGCGGGCGCAAGGGCAAGAGCGGGCAGTATTCGACCGACGTCGGGATTCTTGAGGGGCTGGCCGCGCGCCCGGACAGTGAACTGGGCGCGGAGATGCCCACCAAAGTGCTCGAATGGCGTCAGCTCTCCAAGCTCAAGTCGACCTACACCGAGGCGCTGCAAGCTGCGATCAATCCGCATACCGGGCGGGTCCACACCAGCTACAGCTTGGTCGGGGCGCAGACCGGGCGGCTGAGTTCGACC
>JANMPV010000244.1:0-2182 GCA_031370045.1 Novosphingobium sp.
CGTCGCCGAGGCGCCGAGGATTTCCGCCGCGGCGGTGTTGAGCTTGGTGATCTTCCACTCGAGATCGAGGGCGATCACCCCGCCCGACATTGATCGCAGGATCGATTCGTCGAAGCTCTTGGCCGAAACCGCTTCGCTGAACAGCCGCGCATTGTCGATCGCCACCGCCGCCTGTGCGCCGAATGCGCCGACGCGGGCGGCATCGTCGGCGGTGAAACCCAGCCCCTCGTCGCGGTTGAGCGCCTGCATCACTCCGATCCGGCGCCCATCGCGCGCCGTAATCGGCACGGTCAGCACGCTGCGGGTGCGATAGCCGGTGCCCTCGTCAACCGAGCGATTGAAGCGCTCGTCGGCATAGGCGTCGGCAATATTGACCGTCTCGCCGGTGGCATAGACGTAGCCCGCCAGCCCGCGCCCGATATCCACGCGCAGCGTGCCGCCCTCCACCCCTTGCGCGACCAGCGCCACGAGTTCGGGCGACTGCGGATCCTTGAGGAACAGCGTGGTGCGATCGGCGTGGATGATCTTGCTGGTCACCGCGACGATCTTGTCGAGCAAGGTGCCAAGCTGGAGGTCGCTGGTGATCGCGGTGTTGACCTCGAGCAGCTGGCGCAAGTCGTCGTTGATCTGTTCGGCGTTGCCGACCGAGATCGACCAGCGTTCGGCCATCAGCACGACGTGGCTGTAGAGCAGGATCACCACCCCCATCGTGGTGAATTCGAAGCCGACCACCTTGTCGCTGGTGGTGACCCCCGTCCAGGCCATCGCGCCAAGGATGTACGAGAACGCAAACAGCCCCATACCGAGCAGGAAGACCGGGGCACCGTCGCGCTTGCGCCAGACCGCGCACAGCACGATCGCGACCATGTAGACCAGCGTGAACAACGCCAGCGGGAACGCCACGCCCTGCTGCATATACGAGGCACCGAGGGTGTCGCCGCGGTAGAAATAGAAGCCATGGACCAGCGCGATCAGCAAGAACGAGCCGATGATGAAGCGCGCCACGAACTTCGGGCTTTCGCCCGGAAACAGTTCGTGCGCGTTGGCGAAGAAGAACAGCGCGGCAAACGCGCCGAGGATGTATTGTAGTCCCAGCGCGGTGGCGAAAGTCATACTCGGGAAGATGACCTGGAGGCTGTTGTCGAACCCCAGCATTGCCGCGTTGGGCAGAAAAAACAGACAGCTCAGCCCGAAATAGAGCGAGGCGCGGTCCTGCGGGCGGAACAGGAACACCGCGATCCCCAGCGAAGCGATCAGGACAAGCGAGATGTTGTAGAGCGATTCGCGCGACCACTGCAGCGCGAACCATTCGTCCATCGCGGTCGCCAGGCCCAGCACCGGCGGGGTCAGGATGCCGTTTTCGCGGTGGTGGAAGGTCGACATCTCGACCCCGACCGCCACGTCGCGGCCGTCGGTGGCAAAGGCGATGTTCTGGGCGCGCAGATGGTAGCGCGAAGTCGCCGGAGAACTGCCGACGCTGCCGCTGGCCGATACCGCCTGGCCATCGACGTAGATCCGGCTCCCGGCCCACATCGAGGGCATGTGGATCACATATTTGCCGGCTTGCAGACCACGCAGCACGATGTCGTAGCGGGCGCGGCCGCCCGCCGGCAGCGCCGCACCGCCGGGCAGGCGGATCCCCTCCCACTGCTGCGGAACGTGGGCGAACACCGGCGGCGCAGGGCCGGGCTGCGGGCCGAGCCAGCTCATCCGCCAGGTGCCGATCATTTCGACCGGGCGGTCGAGTGCACGAAAGCCGGTGAAGTCGATCGCCCCGGCCTGCGCCTGCGGCGCGTGGCGATCGACCGGATCGACGAAGAACGGCACCACCAGCGCCAGCATCACGGTCAGCGCAAACAGCGCCAGCCACAGGCGTTGGCGCGCGTTGCGCGGCCCGCGCCAGCTTAGCAGCCTGCCGACCATGCTTGCGGGACGACCGACAATTTCTGCGGGACTGCCAACAATCTCAGCGGGACTGTCTGTCATCGCCGCACCCCAAAAGGGCGCCCCGACCCCGGGGAACGCCGCCCGGCCAAAGGTCTAGACTCGATTCCCCTTGCGTGGAAGCGGCAGCGTCGATCGGCGGTCAACGGCCTGGCAGGAGTGCGCGGACTCGAACCGCGGGCCCTCGGTTTTGGAGACCGATGCTCTACCAACTGAGCTACACTCCTGCGGGCGGGCG
>JANMPV010000322.1:0-6582 GCA_031370045.1 Novosphingobium sp.
GCGCGGTCCTATAATGCGAGGCCGTTTTTGCCTCAACCCCGCATCAATGCGGTGGGCTCTTGCGGGTTCCACGAATGGGGCATGGGCCACCGCGGGTGGAACGCAAAAGCCACGAGATTGCGCAAAGCAAAACCTACGCCCAATTTTTTGATTGTGCAATGCAGCATGAAACGGCAGTCGAGCATGGCAACGCTCGAGGATGGCCCGCTAGTACGAGGCTTCCCGGCACTGCGCAGGTGGGACGACGCGTCAACTTTTGAAGGATTTTGACATGCGCACGTCCGTTTCGGCCCTTTCGGCCGCCATTCTGCTTGGCCTCGGGGCAACTCCCGCTTTCGCCCAAGATACTGCTCCGCCGAGCGATTTCACGTTCAGTGGCTATATCCAGGGCGTCTCCGACTACCGCTTCCGCGGGCTTTCGCTCTCGGGCGGGGATTTCGCAGTCCAGGGCACGATCAACCTCAACCATTCGAGCGGGTTCTATGTCGGCACGTGGGCCTCGAGCCTTGAAGATACGCCGGTTTACGGCAGCACCGAAGTCGACGTCTACGGCGGCTGGACCGGCGCGCTGGGCGGCGGCATCACCGCCGACGTCGGCGTGCTGTACTACGTCTATCCCAACGGTCGCGTCGGCAAGGCCAACTACTTCGAGCCTTACGCCTCGCTGACCGCGGCGATTGGCCCGGCCACCGCCAAAGTCGGCGTGGCCTATGCGCCGAGCCAGGAATCGCTGGGCAACGACGACAACACCTACGTCTATGGCGAACTAGGCGCGGGCATCCCCAACACCCCGATCTCGGTTTCGGCGCACCTGGGGTATGCCGACGGGGTGCAATCGCCCGATCTGCTGACCGGCAGCGGTACCGGCGGCGGGTTCGACTACTCGGTCGGCGCAACTTACGCGATCACGCCGAAGTTCTCGGTCGGCGCGAGCTACGTCGGGGTCGACGGGAACTCGATCAAGCGGTTCTCCGACGACACCATTGTGGCCACGGTCAAGCTGGCGTTCTGAGTTTTCGCCAACAGCAACCTTGAATCTCATCTCCGTCATTCCCGCGTAGGCGGGAACCCATCTCCGACGACGCGCATGGCGTAACGCCGGAGATGGGTCCCCGCCTTCGCGGGGATGACGAGTGGTTGGATTGGCGGTGAGGACAGGCGGGATCTCTACCGCAAGTAGAAATCGACCGTGGTGACCACCCGGACTTTCTTAAACGGGCTGCCCGCCGAACCCCACTCGCCGCTGGTTTCGCCATCGCGGCCGGTCACTTCGAAATAGCCCTGGGTCGCGGACTTGATCCCGCCGACTTGCGATCCGCTATCGTGCGCGAACTGTTCTGCCGCAGCGCGCGCGTCCTTGGTCGCAGCGGCGACCATCGCCGGCTTGACCGAATTGAGCTTGGTGAAAGTGTAAGCCATCCCCGAGCCTTCTTCGAGCATCACCCCGCGCCGGACCAGATCGAACTGGCGGCGCACCGCAGCCTGGGCGCGCTTGATGTCGGTCGAGCGCAGCGCCATCCGCTGGCGCACCGTAAACCGCGTCGCCCCGTTTTCGGTATAAGTCGAGACGTTGACCCCGGTCGGCTGGAGCGCTTCGGCGGGAAAGCCCAGCTCGGCGAAGAACGTGCGGATCACCTGGCTGTCTTGGTCGACTTCGCCTTGCGCAGTGGCCAGATCGGCGGCGTTGGCCGAATAGGCGATGGTCCAGGTGGCGAGATCGGCGGTGACGTCGCGCTCGGCCAGCCCGCGCACGGTCACCGCCCGGTCGGCGGCGCGGGCCCGCGTCAGCCCGTCGCCGAGCAGGTAGCCACCCAGCACCAGCCCGGCCGAAACGATCGCGGCGCTCGCCAGCCAGCGCTGATTGGCCGGGTTGCGGAGGAACGTTTGCGTTTGGGGCGAATCGACGGCACTTGCGGACATGCTAAGCTCCCTGTTGGGCCGATCAGCCCTGCGACGAAACGTGGCTTGCCATCGATGAACCGAAATTGAATAGGAAGGTAGTCAGCCGTGACCCAATACCTGCATACGATGATCCGGGTTTCCGATCCGGCGGCCACGGTCGCTTTCTTAGCGCAGCTCGGGGTGAATGAAGTGCGCCGGTTCGACAGCGAGCCGGGCCGCTTCACCCTGATCTTCCTCGCCGCGCCGGGGCAGGACGGCGTGGCCGAGGTCGAGCTGACCCACAACTGGGAACCGGAAAGCTATTCTGGCGGGCGCAACTTCGGCCATCTCGCCTATCGGGTCGATGATATCTACGCCACCTGCCAGCGGCTGATGGACGCCGGGGTGACGATCAACCGCCCCCCGCGCGACGGCCACATGGCGTTCGTGCGCAGCCCCGACGGGATTTCGGTCGAACTGTTGCAGGACGGCAGCCTCCCGCCGCAGGAGCCGTGGGCGAGCATGGCGAATGTGGGGGTGTGGTGAGCTAGGGCGCGGCGCGACCCGCAAACCGCAGCACGGCGAACCCCATAAGCGCGGAGACCAGCGAGCCTGCCAGCACCCCCAGCTTGGCCTCTTCGACCAGCGCCGGATCGCCCGGAAACGCCAGCCCGGCGATGAACAGGCTCATGGTGAAGCCGATCCCGCACAGCAGCGCGATGCCCCATAGCTGGAGCAGGCTCGCGCCATCGGGGCGCCGCGCAATACCCAGCTTCTCCGCGATCGTCAGGCTGGCGAAGATGCCCGCCTGCTTGCCGATCACCAGCCCCAGCGCGATCGCCAGCGGCAGCGGCGCGAACAGCGCACCGATATCGCCCAGCACCACCCCCGCGTTGGCCAGTCCAAACAGCGGGACGATCGCGAACCCGCTCCATGGAACGAGCTGGTGCTCCATCCGCAGCAACAGCGAATCGTGGGTGCGTTTTGCGGGGCGCAAGGGAATCATCAACGCGGCGAGCACCCCGGCGACGGTCGCGTGGACGCCCGAGTGAAGCACCGCGAACCACAGCGCCAGGGCGAACACAATGTAAGGCGCGATCCGATCGACCCGCAGCCGGTTGAGCAGCGCCATCGCCGCCAGGATAGCACCCGCCGCCGCCAGCCAGGCCAGATCGATGCCCTTGGTATAGGCCAGCGCGATGATCGCCACCGCGCCCAGATCGTCAACGATCGCCACGGTTAGCAGAAACAGCCGCAGCGATTTGGGCACGCGCTTTCCGAGCAGCGCGACGACCCCCATGGCAAACGCAATGTCGGTCGCCGCCGGGATCGCCCAGCCGCGCGCCAGCCCGGCGGTCGAACCCGCGATCAGCAGGTAAACGGCCGCCGGGACCACCATTCCGGCCACTGCGGCGATCACCGGCATCCGCCGCGTGGCAGGCTTGGCCAAGGCCCCATCGAGCACCTCGCGCTTGATCTCCAGCCCGACGACGAAGAAGAACAGCGCCATCAACCCGTCGTTGATCCACAGATGGAGCGTGGTCAGCTTCGCCACCGGGGTCCACCCCAGCGGATCGTGGAACAGCGCGTGGTAGGCCGGTTCGAGCGCGCTGTTGGCCGCGATCAGCGCCGCCGCCGCCGCGATCATCAGGACGATTCCGGGACCCGCCTCGTTGTGGAACAGGCGCCGCGCGGCGACGGATAACAGACGGTGGCCGCGCTGGATCATGATCCGGCATTTCGGGGATTCGCGGACCCGTTGCAAGCTGTGGCGGGGCGGGATAGGCTGAGCTTGTCGTGCCGGGGGGCACGCGAAGGGGGAGTATGACGGGACCGTTCGGCCTTGGCGGGTTCGACCCGTGGCAGTGGCTCGAGATTATCGAGCACGAACTGCTGTTGTTTGCGGCGGTGTTCTTCCTGCTTGGCGCACTCGATGAGCTGGCGGTCGATCTCGCCTGGGTGCGCCTCAAGCTGCTCGGCCGGACCCGTCCGAAACGCTTCGGTGCTGCGCCCGATGCCCCGTTGCGCGGGATCGCTGCAGTGATGGTTCCCGCCTGGCGCGAGGCCGAGGTGGTCGCCGCAATGCTCCGCCATTGTCGTCAAAGCTGGCCGCAGCGCGAAATGCGGATCTACGCCGGGTGCTATCGCAACGACCCCGCCACGCTGGCCGCGCTGGCCCAGGGGGCTGCGGCCGACGCGCGCATCCGCGTCGTGGTTCACGCCGCCAACGGGCCGACCACCAAGGCCGATTGCCTCAACCGGCTGTACGCCGCGCTTGCCGCCGACGAGCGCCGCAGCGGGGTGCGCGCGCGCAGTGTGATCCTCCACGATGCCGAGGATATGGTCCATCCCGCAGCGCTGGCGCTAATCGACGCTACCTTGGAAGAGGCGGATTTCGTCCAGTTGCCGGTGATCCCGGTGCCGCAGCCGCGCTCGCGGTGGATCGCCGGGCACTATGGCGACGAATTCGCCGAGGCCCACGGCAAGACGATGGTGGTGCGCGATTCGCTTTCCGCCGGGTTGCCCGCCGCCGGGGTTGGCTGCGGTTTCGCGCGCGCCATGCTCGATCTGCTCGCCGAAAAGCGTGGCGGCCCCGGCCCGTTCGCGGCCGAATCGCTGACCGAGGACTATGAGCTGGGGCTGCTGATCGCCGAAGCCGGGGGGCGCCAGCGGTTTGTCCGCGCCACCGCACCCGACGGCGGCCTGATCGCTACGCGCGAACTGTTCCCCGACGATCTGGGCGTGGCGGTGCGCCAGAAGACCCGTTGGCTCCACGGCATCGCCTTTCAGGGGTGGGACCGGCTCGGCTGGCACGGGCGCTTCGCCGAACGCTGGATGCGGCTGCGCGATCGGCGCGGGCCGTTGACCGCGCTGGTCCTGGCCGCGGCCTATCTTTTGATCGTGATCTGGGCGGTGCTGTTTCTCGCCGAGCGCGCCGGGTGGGTCGATCCGGCGCCGCTGTCGCCCGCTCTGATCGGGCTGTTGTGGATCAACTTCGCCAGCTTCGTGTGGCGCGCCGCGTTCCGCTTCGGGTTTACCACTCAAACCTATGGCTGGGTCGAGGGGCTGCGCGCGATCCTGCGGATACCGTTCGCAAACGTGATTGCGATCATGGCGGGACGCCGCGCCACTTTGGCCTATCTGCGCAGTTTGCTGGGTGGCGCGGTGTTGTGGGAAAAGACCCCGCACCCGATCCACGCCAGCCAGATCGTGCCACCGCGCGAGGCGCTTGTTCAGTCCGCGTTCCCGCGGTTCGCGGCATGAGCGCCTTGCGCCGCCGCGGCCAGCCGCTCGCCGTGCTCGGGTTTGTTCTGGCGAGCTGGATCGGGGTGCGCGCTGCAGTATGGGAGCCACCATTCGCATTGCCGAGACTGGTTGAGGCTTCGCCCAGGGCGTGGCCTGCGCCAAACGTCCCCCCGCAAATGGCGCTGCGCGATCCGGATGGCGAAAGCGGAGCCGTAGTCGCCGGTGCGGACCCGCCCGCCGCTTCGTCACAGACTCGCGACGTCCTCCAACCCCAGCCGTTGCGCGCGCCACCTGATTCGGCGTTGCCGCTGGCCTCAGGCATCCGCGAGGCGTTGCAACCGCCACAGCCGCCAGCGCCTGGTGCGGGACAGGTTCCGTTCGACCCGCCCCGCCTCGCCGCCGCGCACCAGTTGCTTTACCTCGCCGCGCTGGGCCAACTGCCGCTCCCCCCAAGCCTCGCGCTGCTCGCCGCCTCGCCGCAACCCGCGCAGAACCCGCCGCCGATGCTGACTGCGCTATCGTCCCCCGCCGCCCCGCGCTGGTCGGGCGATGCGTGGCTGCTGGTGCGGCGCGGCTCAGGTGGACTTGCTGCCGCTTCGGGCTTTACCGCTTACGGCGCGAGCCAGGCGGGCGGGGTGATCCGCTTTGCCCTCGCTCCGGCCTCGCCGCACGCCCCGCAGGCCTATCTCCGCGTCAGCCGCGCGCTGGGCGGCTTCGACGAGAGCGAGCTTGCCGCAGGACTTTCGGCCCGCCCGTTCGCCAACCTGCCGCTGCGCCTGCTCGGCGAAGCGCGGGTCCACCGCGGTGCGGGCGTCACCCGGGTGCGCCCCGCGGCCTCGCTGGTCAGCGAGTTCCCGCCGCTGCGCCTGCCGCTGGGGATCGCGGGCGAGGCCTATGCCCAGGTCGGCTATGCCGCTGCACCAATCGGCGGCAGGCACGGGGCCACGGCATTCTTCGACGTCCAGGCGATCGCCGACCGCAAGCTGGCGAGCGTCGGTCCGGCCGAACTGAGGCTGGGCGGCGGGGTGTGGAGCGGCGGTCAGAAGGGTGCCACCCGGCTCGATTTGGGTCCGCGCGCCAGCCTGCGTCTGGCGACCGGACCGGCGACCTCGCGCCTCGCGCTCGACTGGCGGTTTCGTATCGCCGGCAACGCGACACCGGCGTCGGGTCCGACGCTGACGCTTTCGGCGGGATTCTAGCCCCCGCGGCGTTCCCTTCGCGATCCGCTTGCTTTAGGCCGTGATCCAGCATGGATGTCTACCTCCCCATCGCCAACCTTTCGGTCAACGGCCTGGTTATCGTCGGTCTCGGCGGGCTGATGGGCATCCTGTCGGGGATGTTCGGGGTGGGCGGGGGTTTCCTGACCACCCCGCTGCTGATCTTCTATGGCAGTCCCCCCACCGTCGCCGCCGCCAGCGCCGCCAGCCAGGTGACCGGGGCGAGCGTCTCCGGTGT
>JANMPV010000450.1:0-3422 GCA_031370045.1 Novosphingobium sp.
TCGGCACCGCGCTGCTGGTCGGCTGGCTGGGGGGAGAGGCCTGGCCGCCGCAATGGGCCTCGCTGACGCTGATGTTTCAGGAGGAGGTAGCCCGGCGAATCGTCTCCGGACCCGATACCCCGGCCTACGGACGCCTGGCGGTGCTCGCCCAGTGGCGCAGCACCGCGCGGCTGGCGCTCAAGGTCCACCGCAGCGCGTTCACTCCGCCGCCCAAAGTGATGTCGGCGGTGGTCCACATCGTCCCCGCAGCGATGCCCCAGGGGGTTTCGGCTAAAGTGCTCGAACGGGTCACCGCCTCCGGATTCGGCCAGCGCCGCAAGATGCTGCGACAAAGCCTGAAGAGCGTCGACGGCGCGCTTACCGCGCTTGACGACCTGGGGATCGATCCGCAAAGGCGCGCCGAAACGCTGAGCATGACCGAATTCGTCGCGCTCGCCCGGATCCTCACGCCCTGAAACCGCACCACGAAATCTGATGGAATTCGCCAGACAAGATTCCGGCTATCGCCCCGGTTCGCGCCGCGAACGCGCGATTTCGTCGCTGCTGTCGGCGGCGATTATCGTCATCGCGGCCTTGCTGGCGATCTATCAAAGCGGGGCCGTGCCGCCGTTCGATGACGGTCGCAGTCTGGTGGCGTTCAACGTCTCGCCCGCAGGCGCGGCGCGCAAAGCCCAAGCGCCTACGCCACGCGAGCAAGCCGCAAAGCCGGACGCAAGGGTCGAGCACAAGGCACTGATACCCCGCCCGAAGATCGTGATCGCCAACCCGCAGGCCCCCAAAACCGACGATTTTGGCGTGCCCGGGTTTATCCACCTGACCCGCGCCGAGATGGTCAAGGGAGACATCGGAAAGACCCGAGGGCAAGCGCTTGCCGGGGAAGCAGGCGACCAGCCCGCGCCGGGCCCTGGGCTCGGTGAGGGGGGCCCCGGCGGCGAGCGGCTCTACAATCCCGACTGGTTCCGCAAGCCGACCGACACCGAGCTTGCGACCTACCTGCCCAAACGCAACCCCGGCGAAGGCTGGGGCGCGATCGCGTGCCGGACGATCGAAAACCACCGGGTCGAGGATTGCCAGATCCTGGGCGAATCGCCGGGCGGATCGGGCTATGGCCGCGCGGTGCTCAACGCCGCATGGCAGTTCCAGGTGATCCCGCCCCGGATCAACGCCAAGCCGCAAATCGGCGTGTGGGTGCGGATCAGGATCGAATACACCCAGCGCGGCGCGCGCGCGGGTTGACCGCTTTAGGCGATCGCCTTCTTGCGTTGCCGCCAGGCGTGGAGCAGCGGTTCGGTATAGCCGTTGGGCTGCTCGACCGCCTTGAACACCAGTTCGCAGGCCGCCTGAAACGCCAGGCTTGTCTCCCAGTTACCCGCCATCGGCTCGTACCCCGGATCGCCCGCGTTCTGGGCATCGACCTTCGCCGCCATCCGCTTGAGCGCGTCCATCACCTGATCTTGCGTGCAGACCCCGTGAAGCAGCCAGTTGGCCATGTGCTGCGATGAAATACGCAGCGTCGCGCGGTCCTCCATCAGGCCGATGTCGTTGATATCGGGCACTTTGGAACAGCCCACTCCGGCATCGATCCAGCGCACGACATAGCCGAGCAGGCCTTGCGCGTTGTTATCCAGCTCGTCGCGAACCTCGGCTTCGGACCAGTTTGTGCCTTCGGCCAGCGGGATCGTCAGCAATTCGTCGAGCCCCGGAATCGCGAGCAATTCCACCTCGCGCTGGCGTTCGAAAACGTCGACTTGATGATAGTGCAAGGCGTGGAGCGTCGCTGCGGTGGGCGACGGCACCCACGCGGTGTTGGCCCCGGTGCGCGGGTGCGCGATCTTTTCGAGCAGCATCGCGTGCATCCGGTCGGGCGCGGCCCACATCCCCTTGCCGATCTGCGCCTTGCCCGAAAATCCGTGCTTCAAGGCTATGGCAACATTGCGTTTTTCATAAGCATCGATCCACTTCGACTGCTTCATCGCGCCTTTTCGGACCATCGCGCCGGCCTGCATCGAGGTGTGCATCTCGTCGCCCGTACGGTCGAGGAAGCCGGTGTTGACGAACACCACCCGGTTGCGAACCGCGTGGATGCACGCTGCCAGATTAGCCGACGTGCGCCGCTCCTCGTCCATCACTCCGACTTTCACGGTGTATCGTGGAAATTCGAGCAAATCCTCCACTGCATCGAACAAGTCATTGGTAAACCTGCATTCCTCCGGCCCATGCATCTTCGGTTTGACGATGTAGATCGAACCACAGCGCGAGTTTTGCAGGCGACCCAACCCGGCCACGTCGTGCGCGCCGATCGCGCTGGTAAGGACCGCGTCCATGATCCCCTCGGGGATTTCCGAACCATCGGCGAGGTGGATCGCCGGATTGGTCATGAGGTGGCCGACATTGCGCACGAACAGCAGGCTGCGCCCGGGCAAAGTGAACGTGGTGCCGTCGGCTTTGGTAAAAGTCCGGTCGGGATCAAGCGAACGGGTTTGCTGTGCGCCGCCCTTGGCGAAGCGCGCGGTCAGGTCGCCGCGCATCAGCCCCAGCCAATTGCGATAGGCGTGGAGCTTGTCCTCGGCATCGACCGCGGCCACCGAATCTTCCAGATCGACGATCGCCGTCAGCGCGGATTCGAGCACGATATCGGCGATCCCGGCAGGGTCGCCGGCACCCACGGGATGCGAGGGATCAATGCGTATTTCGATGTGCAAGCCATTGTTGGCGAACAACAGGCTGCTCTCGCCGCGACCACAGAACTGCTTTGGGTCGCACAGCAGGGGCAAGTCGCCGCCATCCCATGTCGCCCAGTCGCCCTCTCCCTCCAGTGGAATCGCCAGATCGAGGAAGGCCCGCCCCGCTGCCACCACTGCGGCACCGCGCGCAGTGTCGTAGCCCTTCCCTTGCGCCGCTGGCGCATCGGGCAAGGCGTCGGTGCCGTACCACGCGTCATACAGGCTGCCCCAGCGCGCATTGGCGGCGTTGAGCGCGAAACGCTCGTTGAGCGAAGGCACCACCAGCTGCGGCCCGGCGAGCCCGGCGATCTCGCGATCCACGTTCTGCGTGCCGATGGTGAAATCGCCCGGGTCGGCGACCAGGTAGCCAATCTGCCTCAGAAACCCCTGATAAGCCGCTGCGTCGAAGGGCTTACCATTGCGCTCGCTATGCCAACCATCGATCGTTGCCTGAAGCGCATCGCGCTTGGCGAGCAGTTCTCGGTTGCGCGGGACGAAGCGGTCGCAAAGGGCCGAAAACCCTGCCCAGAACCGCTCGGGATCGTGCATGAGCGGCGCCAGCACTTCGGCCTCGATGAAGGCGGCCAACCGGGCATCGACCTGCAATCCGCTGCGTTCGACCGTCGTACTCATACCACCTCGCCTATCCCGGAACGCCGCTCGCGCGGACGCCGGATTTCCGTTTGCTGCCCTGGGGAG
>JANMPV010000469.1:0-5638 GCA_031370045.1 Novosphingobium sp.
TCTTCAATGACCGCGTGGTCCGGACATCCCAGCTCATCGGACTTGTTTTTCGACCGCCAGTCGCCACAACCGGATCAATCGAGTCGCCCGGCGATGCGCACCAAAGCGCACCCACCAATCAAGCCCAGGGAGCGGCCCGATGACAGTAGAACATATCTTCGTATTGATGCTCGAAAACCGATCTTTCGATCACATGTTCGCGTTTTCGGACATTCCAGGCATCACCGTGGCGACGGCGGCCAATACGAATTCGTTCGGCGGGCAGATTTACCCGTTTCAACCGGGAGCGCCCGACCGGATGCCGAGCGATCCGTCGCACGGTTTTGCTTCGGTGGTGCAGCAGCTGTGTGGCGAGGGCAGCGATCCCAACAAGGTCAGCCCTTATCCGCCGCGAACCGGCTCAGGCTTCGTCGCCGATTATTCGCGCACCCAGATCAAGAAAAAGCCGCTCCCCAAAAGCGATTATGACAAGATCATGAAAGGCATCGACACCGCCAGGCAGGCGCCTGCGCTGTTTGCGTTGGCGAGCGAATATGCGCTGTGCGACAACTGGTTCGCTTCGCTGCCGGGGCCGACCTGGCCCAACCGGTTTTTCGTCCACGGCGCGTCCTCCGACGGGATCTGCCGTTCGCCGAGCTTCGGCGACATTGCCAAGTGGGAAATCTTCAAAGGCTTCAAGTATCCCAATGGATCGATCTTCGATCGGTTGGGGAAGGGCAATTACCGGCTCTATCAGGACAAGAGCGGGCCGCTGGCCGGGCGCATTCCCCAGGTCGCTGCGATCAAAGGCATCGATTACGGCGATGTAGCCGGGCTCGACAGCTTCGAGAAGGACCTCAAAAAGGGCAAGGCCGCCCGCTACACCTTCATCGAGCCGGCCTATGGCGACATCGTTTCGGGCAGCTATGGCGGGGGCAGCTCGCAGCATCCGATGGACGGCTTGCGCAGCGGCGACAATCTGATTGCGCGGGTTTATAATGCAATCCGCAAGTCGCCGGTCTGGGAAAAAAGCCTGCTGATCGTGACCTATGACGAGCACGGCGGATTTTACGATTCGGCGGTCCCATCGGCCAAGGCGGCGCCCCCCAACGACGGGACCGGAGCAGGCCAGAACACCCATGGGTTCGATTTTGCGGAGTTCGGGGTGCGCGTGCCGGCCGTGATCGTCTCGCCCCGGATCGCCAAGGGCACGGTCGATCATACGCTGTTCGACCACGCTTCGGTGCTGGCGACGGTCGAGCAGATGTTTGCACTGGCACCGCTCACCGATCGCGACAAGGCGGCGAGTTCGGTGCTGCCGCTGCTGACGTTGGCAGCGCCGTTCGACCCGAACCGGCTGCCCGAACTGCCGATCGCCAAGGTGCCCGCTGCGGCCATGGCGGCGGCTTCGGTGGCCGCACCGGCGGACCCGATGGAGCCGATCGAGCAGGCCAGGGATTTGCCTGCCTTCCTGTTCGTGGCGCGCAAATCGCAGCGCAAGCGGCAGGGTGACCTTATGGCAATGACCGTCTTTCAGCCGGTACGCACTCGCGCCGATGCGCAGGCCTATCTCGACGCGGTCATGCCTCAGCTAGAGGCGGCGCGCACGAAGAAGGACGGCGGAGCCTGATCGGCCCGCAGATTCGTAAGGTAAGGCGGCGCTGCTAGCGTGATCTATAAACGGAGGAGTCCCTCAATGCGCTCGATGAAGTTGGCGATCATGCTGGTTCCGGTTGCCGTGCTGGCGCTCGCTGCCTGCGACAAAGCCGACAAGGGTCCCAAATCGATGGAGCAGGCCAAGCAGGAGGCGACGCAGCTCGAACGGCCCGATCCGGGGCAGTACAAGCAGACCACCAAGATCACCAAGTTCGAGGTTCCCGGCGCGCCGCCGCAGATGGTCGAGCAGATCCGCAAGATGATGGAAGGGCACAGCGGCAACCTGACTTATTGCCTGAGCAAGGCCGACACCGAAAAGGGCTTTGCCGAGATGTTCAAGAAGGGTGCGCAGGGCGATTGCAAGTACGATCGCTTCGATGCCTCGGCCAACACCATCGACGCGATCATGACCTGCAAGGCGGGCACGGGGGGTTCTGCCAGGATGACAATGAACGGCACGGTCAGTTCGACCGGCAGCCACGTCAACGTCAACGTCGAGCAGAAGAACGACAAGTCGCCGATGGGCAACGCCAACATCGCAATGGAGCTGGACACCAAGCGGATCGGCGATTGCCCGGCGGGCGGAGACAGCACCAAGGCGCCCGGTTGACGGGACGGAAACGGGTGACGCATTCGAGCGTTGATCGGGCATGACCGACAACCCTTCCTCTCGGACTATTTTTGCTCAGCCGCGCCTGGCTGCTCTTCAGTCGCTGCATGGCGAACTGATCCGGCGTCGTGCGCTGGCTCGCCAGCCGCAGCCCGAGGGGGTCTCGGCGCCACCGCTCCGCTTGTTCCTGGGAGAATTGCGCAGCGGGTTTGAAAGCTGGCAGGCTTGGCGCGCAATGGGCGAAAGCGAGCCGGCGGCTGAGGCCCAACCCGGCGCGGTGATGTTGTTACCAGGTTTTGGTACCCATTCTTTCCGAATGCGCGCCTTGCGCCGGGGGCTTGAAGCTGCGGGGCACCGGGTGGACGATTGGGGGCTGGGCTGGAACATGGGCGGCACCGCCAAACAGCTCGATCTGCTGTGCGCGAGGATCGAAGAGACGGCCGCACGCAAAGGCGAGCCGGTAGCGCTGGTCGGCTGGAGCCTGGGCGGGCTCTATGCTCGCGAATCCGCCAAACGGGTGCCGCACGCGGTGCGGATGGTGATTACGATGGGGACGCCGTTCTCGGGCGATCTCCACGCCAACAACGCTTGGCGCGCCTATCACTGGATCACCGGGCAAGACGTGGCCGTGCCGCCGGTGCCTGGCGATTATGCCGCCAAGCCGCCAGTCCCGACGATCGCGCTGTGGAGCGCGCGCGACGGGATCGTATCGCCGCGAGCTGCGCGCGGTCGCTCGGGTGAACGGGACACCGCGATTGCCCTGCGCTGCACGCATTTGGGCTTCGCAAGCCACCCACGCGTCCTTGAAACGCTGGTTGCTCAACTCGCCCGGCACGCAATCTGAGCGTGGTTGGCTCCAGCCAGGCGCATGTTTCTCTCGCCATTCCACATTTGCATCACCAATGGCTTGACAGGCGGCGTGCGGTTGGCCGTGATGGCATCATGGGGCTCTGCCGTTGACCAGTCCGTCGGCCTACGACGAGATGTACGATGCCGATGGCGGCACCCACCCCGCGTATGTCGAGTATTGTAATTGGTTCGAGCAACAGGACCGCACGGTCTTGCGGCGCAAGGCGGGGGAGGCCGAGCGGACTTTTCGCCGCACCGGGATCACCTTCAACGTTTATGGCGAGGACGACGCCGAGGAACGGCTGATCCCGTTCGACATGATCCCGCGGATCATCTCGGCCCAGCAGTGGCGCAAGCTGGAGCGCGGGATCGAGCAGCGGGTGCGGGCACTCAACGCGTTTCTCCACGATCTGTATCACCGCCAGGAAATCGTCCGCGCCGGCCGGCTGCCCGAACGGCTGCTGCGCGGGAACGTAGCATTCCTTCCGCAGATGGTCGGGTTCACGCCGCCGGGCGGGGTCTACACGCACATCGTCGGGATCGATCTGGTGCGCACCGGCGAAGACGATTTCATGGTGCTTGAGGACAATGCCCGCACGCCGTCTGGCGTCTCGTACATGCTCGAAAACCGCGAAACGATGATGGCGATGTTTCCCGAATTGTTCACCCATGTGCGGGTGCGCGACGTCTCGGACTATCCGCGCCGCCTCGCCCGCAGCCTCGCCGCCTGCGCGCCGCCTGCCGCTGCGGGCCACAATCCGGTGGTCGCGGTGCTGACCCCGGGGATCTACAATTCGGCCTACTTCGAGCACGCCTTTCTGGCCGATCAGATGGGCGCCGAGCTGGTCGAGGGTAGCGATCTGCGGGTCGAGAACGGGCGGATCGCGATGCGCACCACGCAGGGCTATCAGCCGGTCGATGTGCTCTATCGCCGAGTCGACGACGAATGGCTCGATCCGCTGACTTTCAAGCCGACCTCGGTGCTCGGCCCCTCGGGGATCATGGACATCTACCGTTCCGGGGGGATCACTCTCGCCAACGCCCCCGGCACTGGCATCGCCGACGACAAAGCGATTTACAGTTTCATGCCCGAGATCGTTGAATTCTACACCGGCGAGAAGCCGCTGCTCCACAACGTCCAGACCTGGCGCTGTGCGGAAAAGGACTCGCTGGCCTACGTGCTCGATCACCTGGCCGAACTGGTGGTCAAGGAAGTCCACGGTTCGGGCGGCTACGGGATGCTGATCGGGCCAACGTCGAGTCGCAAGGAAATCGAGGCATTCCGCGCCAAGCTCGCGGCTAAGCCCGAAAACTACATTGCCCAGCCGACGCTGGCGCTCTCGACCGTGCCGACGTTTGCCAAGGCGGGGCTCGCCCCGCGCCACGTCGATCTGCGCCCGTTCGTGCTGGTCTCGCCCAAGGGGATCGAGATCACGCCGGGCGGGCTGACCCGGGTGGCGCTGAAAAAGGGCAGCCTGGTGGTCAATTCGTCGCAGGGCGGGGGCACCAAGGACAGCTGGGTGCTGGAAGAATGATGGGCGACGAGTACACCCTTCGCGACGAAGCCAGGCGCTTGAACACCCCTCCCCTTCAGGGGAGGGGAAGGGGGTGGGGTCTCTCGGCAGAGCGCCTCGACCAATTGGCACAATTTGCTCATGAAATGCGCCGCAACCCGACCGAGCCGGAGAAGCGGTTGTGGCGCAAGCTCAGTAACTCGCAACTGGGCGGTCACAAATTCAGGCGGCAGGCGCGAATTCGACATTACATTGCCGACTTTCTGTGCCCGCAAAAGGCGCTGATTGTCGAGGTCGATGGGGAAACGCATGACAGCGACGTGGACCGGCCTCGAGATTTGGCACTCCAACATCTGGGCTTCCGGGTGCTGCACGTCACCAATGGCGACGTCATGCGCAACATGGATGGCGTCCTGACTGCCATTCTCGAGACTGCGAATTCGGCATCGGCGCGCTGGGAGAGACCCCACCCCAACCCCTCCCCTGAAGGGGAGGGGCTTGAAAAAAGTGGGGTTCGGCACCCCCCATGCTAGGCCGCACCGCCAACGGGATCTTCTGGCTGTTCCGCTATCTTGAGCGGGCTGAGAACACCGTGCGCCTGCTCGACGCCGGGTTCCGCATGGCGCTGACCCGCAACGTCGCCACCAGCGAAGAGGAATGGCGCTCGGTGATCGTCACGATCGGTCAGCGCAAGGCGTATGAGGCGAGGAACGGGACGTATGCCGGGGTTCAGGTGTTCAACTGGATTCTTCGAGACAAGAACAACAGCGAAAGCGTGCTGCGGATGATCGGAGGCGCGCGCACCAACGCCCGGATGGTTCGCGCCGGGCTGACCCGCGAGGTGTGGGAGGCGATCAACGACACCTGGATGCGGCTGTCTGAGGCGCTCAGCCGCCCGGTCCGCGAAACCAACCTCGGCGATGTGCTCGATCTCGTCCGGCGCCAGTCGACCCAGGTCCGCGGGGCGATGGACGGGACGATGCTGCGCAACGAGATCTACAACTTCGCGCGGCTGGGCAAGTTCATCGAG
>JANMPV010000112.1:0-1696 GCA_031370045.1 Novosphingobium sp.
CTGCGGATGGTCGAAGGCGCCTATTCGCTGATCTGCATGACGCCCGCCGGGATGATCGCCTGCCGCGATCCGCTGGGCATCCGCCCGCTGGTGCTGGGCAAGCTGGGTGACGCAGTGGTATTCGCCAGCGAATCGGTCGCGCTCGACGTGGTTGGCGCCGAATTGATCCGCCAGGTCGATCCGGGCGAACTGATCGAGGTCGGACTCGACGGCAAGATAACCAGCCACCGCCCGTTCAGCGCGCGCGCGCCGCGCCCGTGCATCTTCGAGCACGTCTATTTCAGCCGCCCCGATTCGATCGTCGACGGGCGCTCGATCTACGAAGTGCGCAAGGCGATCGGCCAGCAACTGGCGATCGAAAGCCCGGTCGAAGCCGATCTGGTGGTCCCCGTACCCGACAGCGGGGTGCCTGCCGCGATCGGCTATGCCGCGCAGTCCGGCATCCCGTTCGAACTGGGGATAATCCGTTCGCACTATGTCGGGCGCACCTTCATCCAGCCGTCGGACGGTGCGCGCAATGCCGACGTCCGGCGCAAACACAACGCCAACCGCGCGCTGGTGGCGGGCAAGCGGATTGTGCTGATCGACGATTCGATCGTGCGCGGCACCACCAGCCTGAAGATCGTCCAGATGATGCGCGATGCCGGCGCTGCCGAAGTCCACTTCCGCGTCGCCAGTCCGCCAACCGAGCATTCATGCTTTTATGGGGTCGATACCCCCGAACGCTCCAAACTGCTCGCCGCGCGGATGGATGTTGCCGCCATGGCCGATTTCATCAGCGCCGACAGTCTCGCGTTCGTCTCGATCGACGGGCTTTATCGCGCGGTCGGCGAAGCGCGGCGCGAGGCTGGCAGCCCGAAATACTGTGACGCCTGTTTCAGCGGCGAATACCCCACCCGCCTGACCGACATGGCTGAACGCGACAACCCGGCCCAGCTTAGCCTGCTGGCCGACAAGGTCGCCTGATGGCGGACGAGACGGTCGCGAAGCCCTTCACCGGGCAAGTAGCGCTTGTCACCGGGGCCAGCCGCGGAATCGGTGCGGCGACGGCCAGGGCGCTGGCGGCGGCGGGAGCGCATGTGATCCTGACCGCGCGCGATGCCAAGGCGCTGGAAGTGGTCGAGGAAGCGATCTTCGCGGCGGGCGGCAGCGCGACGATCGCGCCGGTCGATCTTGCTGATCCTGAAGGTGCCGCCCGGCTGCTCGCTGGCGTCGGCCAGCGCTGGCAAGCGCTCGACATCATAGTGCTCGATGCCGCCTATTTCCCCCAGCTCACCCCGGTCGCCCAGCTCGATTCGCGTGAGTTCAACAAGACGCTCACGCTCAACCTGATGGCCCAGCAGGCGCTGCTCGCGCATGGCGACCGGATGCTCAAGGCGAGCAAGGACGCGCGGATCGTCGCGCTGACCAGCTCGGTCGGGCAGGCGCCGCGAGCCTTTTGGGGTGCTTATGCCGCCTCGAAGGCCGCGCTCGAGGCTCTGCTGGTCGCCTATGCCGAGGAAAACCGCACGATTGGCCATATCCGCGTGGCGATCGTCGATCCCGGCGCAACCCGCACCACAATGCGCGCGCGGGCCTATCCGGGCGAGGACCCGGCCAGCGTCAAACCCCCCGAAGCGGTCGCCGAAAGGCTGGTCGCGCTGCTCGGAGAAGCGTTCGTCACCGGCCACCGCGAACGCGTTAACCTAGTGCCATA
>JANMPV010000489.1:0-2516 GCA_031370045.1 Novosphingobium sp.
CGCTGACCATCGGCGCGGTGGGCGCCCTTCATGCCGCCTTGGGATACGCGCTTGTCACTGGGTTCGCGGCGACGGTGTGGGAAAAGGTCGATGTCCTGGTGCCCACGCGCGAATGGAAGGCCGATCCGCTCCCGCCCGAACCCCAGCCAAGCGCCTCGCCGAGCAAGACGATCGACCGCAACCTGATCGCGCCGCGCCCGGATATCGATCTTGGCGCGCGCGAGAAAAGCGCGACTGAGTTCACCGTGATCCCGTTGACGCCGCCGACCGGGCTACCCGGACCCATCGATCCCGGTCCCTTGATGCCCCAACCGTCACCCAGCGCCAGCTTCACCCCGCGCGCTGCGACACCGCTTGGCAGCCCCGGCAAGTGGGCGACGACCGACGATTATCCCGCGGCAGCGCTGCGCGAGGAACGCACGGGCGTCGCGCGCTTCCGGGTGACGATCGGTGCCGACGGGCGGGTCCGCAATTGCGAGATTCTCGCATCGAGCGGCTCCGCTGACCTCGACCGCGCAACTTGCGCCAAAGTCGCCAAACGCGCGCGGTTCAAACCCGCAACCGACGGCACCGGCGCGGCGGTGGGCGGCAGCTACACCAGCGCGGTGAAGTGGGAGATTCCGGGGTAAGCTCAATCCTCCCCCGCTGGGGGAGGATTTTCAATGGGCGACATCCTTCTCGCGCACCAACCGCAGCGTCCGATCACCACGGTGGAGCAGGAAATCGTCGGACCGCTTCTCGAACTGGGCGTTCTGGAAATCGACCACGTCGATGTCGTTGGGGGTCAGTACGAACACCAGCGCCCCGGCGGCGGGGGGATCGATCGCAAACCTTGGCGAGACCACCCCGTAAATCGGCTCGACCACTTCAACCCAGGCGATCCGCTGGCTGCCGGGCTCGGTGAAATTCCAGCCCTCGGCCTGGGTGTAGCCGGCCAGACTCGACCCGGTGGTCAGACCCAGGCGGAAATCGACCCCGGTGAGGTCGCGCCCGTCGACGAGCCGGACGTGGATCGTCGACGCGTCCTTGCCGCCGTCGGGGCCGCGCGCGAAGCTGGGCGGGACCGGCTTGGGAGCGGTGGTCAGGCGGATATCGCCGCCGGTCTCGGTCCACGTGCCCTCGGCATGCTCGTCGAGCGCGCCCGCGCTGAGAACGTAGCGGAAGTGGCCATCGGCAGCCAGGTCCAGCCCGCCGCCCGTGTCCGGCCCATTGGCGATACGATAGCGCCCGGCGTAGGGCGAGCGCGCCTCGGCAGACGCCGTCGGGAGAACGACCGCAGCGGCCAGAAGCAATGCGGACATGGCACGGATCATCGCGCTCGCTTGGCCGCACTTGTTCGAAATGTCCATATTGCGCCTGCGCGTGGCTCGATCCGTCCGCGCCGCCTACCGGGATCCCCGAACCAGACGACGCAAGCGTGCGCGCGCCCATCGGCGGACGATGGTCAGTCCGAGTTCCTCGCGATTCATTCCGGCGGAAACGTCGGCGGGGTGGAGCGAGGTGGCATGGATGTCCTTCCAGCCAAAGCCCTCGGCGGCAAGCAGCCGCATGAACGCTTCGGTGGAGAGCCACGGGCCGGGAATGTCATCACCGAACGGACCCGCAGAATGCTCGGGGAAAGAATGGCGCGCCGGGCCACCGGGGGTGGCGATCGGGTGATCGCGATAGCGCTGCGGCACGGTGATCCCGTCGACCAGCTTGAACGCACGGTAACCGCCGAGCGCGACCAGCCCCGCAAATACCTCGAAGCTGTGTGCTTCGGCGGAGATCAAAGGCGGACGGATGCCGGCTGCAAATAGCGCGCGCAGGATCGCCTCGTCATAGTGCTCGATATCGATCTTCACGTAGTGCGGCGCGCCGAAACGCGCGATCAGCTCTACCACCGGAATCGAAGGCAGGACGATCCGCTCGAAGTCGGCAGGATCGTCGGGCGGGGGGAACTGGCTGAGGACGTGGTTGGCGCGGTGTAGGTAGAAAGGCACCGCGACAGCCTCTTGGTCAGCGGTAAGGACTTTGGCGATGACCTCCAGTTGCCCCGTTGCGATGACCTCGGCGAAGCGCCGTTCGATTTCCGCAGCCAGCACCGGGTTAGCTTCGACCGCGACGACGCGGTCGGCTTTCAAGAGATAATAGGGGATGTCGTCGCCGTTGTTGGCGCCGAAATCATAGATGACTATCGGGTCGGTCAAAATCTGACTGCCACTCAACGCGGCAGTTCGCTGGCGCCCATCAGCATCTCGTCGACCGCGCGGGCGCATTGGCGGCCTTCGCGGATCGCCCACACGACCAGGCTCTGGCCGCGGCGCATATCGCCGCAGGCGAACACCCGCTCACGGCTGGTGGCGTAGCTTACGGTGTCTGCCGAAACGTTGTTGCGCGGGTCGAGTTCGACGTCGGCCTGTTCGAGCAGGCCCTGGCGGCGCGGGCCGATGAAGCCCATCGCCAGCAGGATCAGATCGGCTTGCAGGACAAACTCGCTGCCCTCGATCTCGACCATTTGCCGGTCGCGCCACTCG
>JANMPV010000345.1:0-6718 GCA_031370045.1 Novosphingobium sp.
CCGTGAGCGCGCCGGCCTGCACCGCTCGGATTCCCATCACGCCAATTCCATTGGCCTGTGCCGCGGCGATGAGTTCGCGCGCGCGTTCGGGCTCGGCATAACGCCGCAATGCACCGGCTGAATCCATCAGATTGGTAATCAGCTGCACCACATCGGGTCTGATGCCATGCGAAAGCGCTTTGAGGATGGTCGCAGGAACGCCGATGCCGGTTATCCCCCACGCGCCGATCTTGCCCTTGGCCTTCAATGCCTCAAAAGCGGGAATGACTTCCTCCGCATATTGGCTCCACGGCGTCGCAAATCGGTCCCGAAACTCATTGCCGTGGGCGAACACGAACGCATCCTCGCAGATATTACTGTGGAGGAAGAAGATGTCGGCATGATCGATCCGCATCGCTTTCAGGCTGGCATCGAGCGACGCCTCCAGGAAGGTCGCCGCTGACCCGGCGGGCACTTCGCCAAGCTGGCACTTGGTGGTGATGCGTACGCCCGCGGACAACTTGCCGCCAAAAGCCGCCGCGATCTCACGCTCGCATTCGAGATACATGGGCGCGGTATCGATCAGATTGATCCCGGCATCGATCGCCCCGTGGAGCGTTGCCTGCACTTCTTCCGAGCTGGTTTCTCCCCAGGCCTGCCCCAGCCCCCCGCCGCCAAGCGTGAGGCGGCTGACGTGGGCGAACGGGCCAAGCGTGGTGTAGTGCATGATCATCTTCCTTACGCAGGCGGAGAAACGGGTTTTAGGGCCTAGCCAGACCCCTTTTGCCTGATCCGCCATTTCATCTGGTCAATCCGGTCCTGTCCGAAAATCGGCTTGCCGCCCACGCGCTCGATATGCGCGCGCACAGCCATGCCATAGCGCAGATAGGCTTCACGCCCGCTCAGCTGTGCGTCGCTGCCGTCTGAGTACTCGGCCTGATCCTTGAACTTGAGCAGATTGATCATCACGAACGGGCTGTCGTCTGGATCGTTGCAGAAGGCCTGCGCCTGCGCGGGGATGGGATGGACCTGATTGATGACCTTCATGATTGCGCGACCAAGAGGATGCAGGCGACGAACCCTTGCGGGTCGTCTTCCTGGATAAAATGTCCGCCTTTCAGCGTGGTGTGGGGCTGTCCTTTGGTGCCCGGCACGCGCCCTTTGAACAGCGCGTCACCGCCGCGGGTAACCGGATCGCCGTCGCTGAAGCAGCACAGAAACGGTTTGCCGAACCGCTCGAGCACTTGCCACGCCTGCTTCTGATCGGGCACCGCGACATTGGCGCCAAGCGGCACAAAGGCCGGAAATATCCGCGCGCCGGCCTTGTAGGCGCTCGATGGAAACGGCGCGTCATAAGCCGCGATCTCGGCCTTGCTCAGGCCTCGCTTGGTCCCGGTGCTGACGATCTTGCCGATCGGGAAGACCGGGCTGTATTTTGAAAAGGCGCGCCAGATCGCAAAGGCGCGCGGCGCGCTCTGGCCTTCAGGCAACCCGCCGTTGGACAAGGTGACTCCCGCAAACCGCTCGGGCATTTCGGCGACCAGCCGTAGCCCGATCAGCGAGCCCCAGTCCTGGCAGGCGAGCGTGATCCGCGTAAGATCGAGCGCTTCGATCCAGTGCCGCACCCAAGCGACATGCCTGGCATAGCTGTATTCGCTCTTGGCCGCAGGCTTGTCCGATTTGCCAAACCCGATCAGATCGGGCGCGACCACGCGAAAGCCTGCGGCGACGACTGGCCCGATCATATGACGATAGAGATAGGACCAGCTCGGCTCGCCGTGCATCATCAGCACCACCGGCGCGTCGCGCGGTCCTTCATCGATGTAATGCATCCGCAGATCAGGGGTCACCTGATGATAATGCGGCTGGTACGGGAAGTCCTCGATCGCGGCAAAAGCGGCGTCGGGCGTGCGCAATATCTTCATCTCACGCGACCTTGGGCCAGGAGCGCTGGCAGTAGAGGATTGACGCAAAGATGACTGCTTCGAATCTGATGTCGAGCCAAGGCCAAAGTTACTGGTTGTCAGCATCGCCACCCAATTCCTGGAAGATCGCGTCGATTTTTGCGTTATATCGCCGCTGCTTGGCAACGGGAGGGTAAAGAGCGTCGCTCGCTGCTCCAAGGTCGCAACGACAACCGTTGCCGTAGCCCCTTACCCAGCATAGGGAGCGCTGCGTGGACCGCCCCGTTATTCGCCCTGCCGCCGATCCTTCCGCCCGTGCGCGGCTAGTTGAGGCGCTGATTGCGACCGGGCAGGAGGACCGCGCGGCGTTCCGGATCCTTTATAAGCTGACCTCAGCGAAGCTTTTTGGCGTGATCTTGCGTATCTGCAACAATCGGCAGGCTGCGGAGGAAGTGTTGAGCGACGTCTATCTGACGATCTGGAAGCGGGCCGGGGCGTTCGAGCCCGGGCGCGCCTCGCCAATCAGCTGGCTCGCGACCATCGCCCGCAATCGCGCCATCGATTGGCGCCGCGCCACCGGCCGGACGTTGTATACCCCGCTCGATGAAGCTTCAGAACTTGCCGACGACAACCCAATCGCAATCGACACGATGCTCCTGGACGAAAGCGAGCGCGCCCTCCACCTTTGCGTCGAACAGCTTGACGATCGGCAGCGCGCCGCTATCCGCTCGGCCTTCTTCGACGGCTTGACCTATGCCGAGATCGCCGAACGCCAGGCGGTTCCCCTCGGCACGATGAAAAGCTGGGTGCGGCGCGGCCTCATGCGCCTCAAGGAATGCCTCGATGCATCCGACTGAAGAACCCATCCCGCCCGGTCCCGATGTTGCCGCCGCCGAACTTGCGCTTGGCGTCCTCGACGGCGAAGAACGAGCGGTTGCGCTTCGCCGTCAGCTTGCCGAGCCCGCGTTCGCTCGCGAGGTCCAGCAGTGGCGCGACCACTTCGCCACGTTCTTCGCCCGCAGCCAGGATCGCGCCGCTCCGGTTGGTGTGGCTGAACGGATAGAAGCGCAGCTCGATCGCTCAATGGCTGGCGCGCCTGCTCGGGTTGGCCTTTGGCGGTCCTTTGCGCTGGCCTCCAGCCTGGTCGCTGCCACGTTGGTCGGTGTGCTCGTCATGCGTCCCGGCGAGTCGCAAACCGTCGCCCCAGCCCCCGCACTTCAGGTCCAGTTGGTGGCCGCCATGGCGCTGTCCGACGGCAAGGCTGCGCCGCTCCCGGCCTATTACGACCCGACCCTCAAGTTGGTCCGGATGCCCGGCCCGATGCCCATCCCGGTCGGCCGCAGTGCCCAGCTATGGGCCGTGAACGAAGGCCACAGCCCGGTTCCGCTTGGCCTGTTTCACGTCGTCGGCAATATTGTCGTCGCCGAGGCCACGACGAGCGAGGCAATCGCTTCAGGCACCACGCTCGTGATTTCGTTCGAGCCCCTTGGCGGTTCTCCGACCGGGCGCCCCACTGGGCCGGTGATCGCAAGCGGGGCGCTCAGCAAAATTTGACCCCCGGTTGCATCCGCTTCGGGGTGGCTTACGTATATTAAGCCGACTCCCTTTTTGGGGGCCGAACAGGAGCACCACTTCGATGAAAACCACCCTATTCGCCGTCACCGCCGCGTTGGCGCTGGCCGCCGTTCCCGCGACCGCACACAATCCGATGGTCGGGGGAGCTGCCATGTATCCCACCAAGACGATCGTTGAGAACGCGGTTAATTCCAAGGATCACACCACCCTGGTTGCTGCGGTCAAGGCAGCAGGGCTGGTGGACACGCTTAACTCTGCGGGTCCGTTCACCGTCTTCGCTCCGACCGACGCTGCGTTTGCCAAGCTTCCCGCCGGTACGGTGGAAACCTTGGTGAAGCCCGAGAACAAGGCCACGCTGACCAAGATCCTGACCTACCATGTGGTTGCTGGCCGCATCACCGCGGGCCAGATCAAGGCAATGGCGATGCGTCACAAGGGCACGGCCACGCTGACCACGGTTGAAGGCGGCAAGCTCAGGTTCCGCAAGGCTGGTGCTGGCTGGCAGGTGATCGACGCCAAGGGCGGCAAGGCGCTTATCACGATCCCGAACGTGATTCAGTCCAATGGTGTCATCCACGTCGTCGACACCGTCCTGATGCCGTAAGCACAATCCGGCCGGCGGCGTTTTCCCTTCGCCGCCGGCTGGCTTTCGCGAGAACGCTTGGTGCTTATGCTGGATCATAAGCGAACCGTGGACCGCAACTATGCGGCGGCGATTAGCATGGTCAGCAAGCCAAGCCCGCTGGTCATGATGGCCCGCAGCCGCAGCCAGCCCGCGGGGAAGGCGACATGCCGGGCAAGGGTGCGATCGACCAGCGGACTTGCAAGCAGCGCCAGCGCCAACACCACTAGCGAAGACTCCGGCCAGCTCCATCCCGCGTTCCATGGCATCAGCGCCGCAAAGCCGATCAAACTGGGCGCTACCGCCACCCCATAGACCCAGCCTGCTCGCAGCCCGGACAGCAACCCTGCCATCCACCACATCCCGCCCAGGAACGACAGGATGAGTGCTGCATAAAAGCACGCCGCCGCTAACGCTATCCAGCGCTCCGGGCCACCATGGACCACCAGCGCAAGGCAGATCACCTGCGGCAACAGGCCAGCCAGACCGAGCACGACAAGTGGCCGTGGAAGAGAGGCTTTCGACATCCCCGCGGATGGTCACAAACCCGTTTGCCCGCCAATATGGGCTTTCGGGCAGGAGCTTCGACTTTTCCCGAAAGTGCAGGTCGTACAAGTACCCGGGTTGGTGCAAGTCCCCCCGTGGATGCACCCTAACTCGAACGCCCCAACGCCAACACCTCGCAGCGCGATCCCCGGCCTCACGGTTTGGCACGACGGTGCTTGCCCGCTGTGCGCTCGCGAGATCGCGTTGATGCGGCGGCTCGATCGGGCAGGCCGGATCAACTTTGTCGATGCCGCAGATCCTTCGGTGGCGTGCCCGCTGGACCGCGCGTCCATGCTCGCGCGGCTTCATGCCATGGAAGACGGGGTGATGCTGTCGGGCGCGGCGGCTTTTGCGGCAATGTGGCGCGCCATCCCCGTGCTTCGTCCGCTGGGACTTTTGGCGCGATGGCCGCTGGTCGGGCGCGCACTGGATGCAGTCTATCGGGGGTTTCTTCGGATGCGCCCGCGCTTGCAATCATGGTTGCGATGACGGGCAACCGGTATCGCAAAGTGCCCAGCGCCAGGCTTTCGCGCTTGGCGGGTTTTGGCCAGCTGGCGGGCGGCGTAGCCAGCGGCGTGCTGGCTGAGGGTGTCCGGCGCCTGGCGCGGGGCGAGCGACCGCACTTGTCCGACCTGCTGCTGACCCCGGGCAATGCCCTGCGCGTGACCGAGCAGCTTTCGCGGCTGCGCGGCGCGGCGATGAAGCTGGGGCAGATGATCTCGATGGATGCGGGCGATGTGTTGCCCGCGGAACTCACGACTATCCTGGCGCGCTTGCGCGATGCAGCCCATTTCATGCCGCCTGCCCAGCTAAACCAGGTCCTCATCGCCCAGTGGGGGCCGGATTGGCGCAAGCGCTTTGCCCGGTTCGAGCCCACCCCCGTCGCAGCCGCCTCGATCGGGCAGGTGCATCGCGCATTTTTGCACGATGGCCGCGTGATTGCTGTCAAGGTGCAGTATCCCGGCGTTGCCGACAGCATCGATGCCGATGTCGACAATGTCTCGACCCTGCTGCGCTTATCGGGGCTGTTGCCCGCCTCGCTCGACATTGCCCCGCTGCTCGCGGAGGCCAAGCGGCAATTGCACGAAGAGGCCGATTACACCCGCGAAGCAGAGCAGATGCAGCGCTATCGTGCGCTGCTGGCGGGGACGGATGATTTCGTAGTGCCGACCAGTCTGCCCGAGTTAAGCGGCCCGCGCGTTTTGGCGATGGACTTCGTGCAGGGCGAACCGATCGAAGCGTTAGCCAGCGCATCGCAGGACGTGCGCGACAAGGCGATGGGGGCGCTGCTGGGTCTGCTGCTGCGCGAAATGTTCGAGTTCGGATTCATGCAAACCGATCCGAATTTTGCGAATTACCGCTGGCAGGCGGACACCGGACGGATCGTGCTGCTCGATTTTGGCGCGGCGCGAGCAGTGCCTGAGCTTACAATCGCGGGTTATCGCCAATTGCTGACCGCCGGTCTGGCCGAGGATCGCGCGGCGCTGGTCGCTGCCCTGGTGGGGATGGGGTTTATTTCTCCGCTGGCCTTGCAGCGCCACGCCCGCGCGCTCGATGCCATGATCGAAGTGCTGGTGGCGCATCTCGGCCGCCCCGGCTTGTTCGATTTTGCCGATCGCTCTTTTGTGGAGCAACTGCGTCGCCATGCCGAGACGATTGTGGCCGATCGTGCAACATGGCACATTCCGCCAGCCGATGCCCTGTTTCTGCAGCGCAAGGTGAGCGGCATGGCTCTGCTGGCGGTGAAGCTGCGGGCGCGACTGCCGGTTCGCACCATGGTCAGCGAGGCGCTCGGCGATGGCTAAAATGGTCCGCAAGGGTGACTTGCCCAGCAAGATCTGCCTTGCTTGCGCTCGCCCGTTTGCCTGGCGCAAGAAATGGGCGCGCGATTGGGATCGGGTGAAATACTGCTCGGACCGCTGCCGATCAGGCAAGAGTGGCAAGGAAAGCTTCGGCATCACGCAATAGCTGCGCCTGCTTGTCCGCGCTGAAGCGGTTCCAGGTTGCCACCATTTGCGTCATGCGCGGATTGCGCGCGAAACGAACCTTATGGCGGGCGATGAAGCGCCAGTAGAGAAGGTTGAACGGGCAG
>JANMPV010000540.1:0-6619 GCA_031370045.1 Novosphingobium sp.
GGTTCCTGCCTGCACCCGGCCAGAGCCAGCGCGAGCAGCGGCATCGCGAAAAATAAAGGTCTGAGAGGTGGAGCCATGGCTGGCGGGCTCAGTCGCCCGGGCTCCAGGCTTCGTAATCGCCGGTCGCCGCGGCGCGCTTGCCGCCGCGCTCCAAGGCACCGGCGGGGCGATAGGCCGCCAATGTGCCGGTGGCGTTGGGGGTATAGTCCACCTCCCAGATCCGCGCCGGGGGCAGATTACTCTCTGGAATGCCGTCGAAGCTGCCGTGGAGCCAGCCGTGCCACTCGGGCGGAACCCGGCTGGCATCGTTGGCACCCGCATAGATCACCCAGCGCCGTTCGCGGCCCCCGAAAGGCTGATCGGCGCCGTGGCGCTTCTTGGCGCGGAAATAGGCGTTGCCCTGCGCATCGGTGCCGACCTTCTCGCCACGCAAGGAGCTGTCGATCAGCGTGCCGATCGTAGCGCCGTTCCACCAGGTGAACATTTTCGCGAGGATACCCATCGCCACCGCCGTTAGAGTAAGTTGGCGCTCAAGGGCAAGCTACCACGCGACCCAATCCTACCAGCTTACAACGTCGCCGGGCGCCAGGCCAAGCTGGGCGGCACGCCCGCCGTTGAGTTCGAGCACCGCCGAAACCGCGCCCTTCGAACTGATCGGGCTGAGCGAATAGGGCACCGCGCTGGCGGCGATGCTCTCGATCCGGCGATCGGGGCCGATGAACACCAGATCGAGCGCGATTACGGTGTTCTTCATCCAGAAGCTGGCCTGGCGGGCTGGCTCCATCGGGAAGATCATGCCCGCGTTCGCGCCCATCGCAGTGCGGAACATCAGGCCCTTGGCCTGCTCGGGCTCTGAGCGCGCGACTTCGACGCGGAACGGATGGCGGCCATTGGCGGAGGTGATCGTGAGGGAAACCACCTCAAGCCCCGATTCGGGATGGCGTGCGGGCGCGGCGGCGGCAGCCTTCTGCCCGGCGTCGGCGGCCATCGGCGAGCACGCGGTGAGCGCGGCCAGAACGGTGAAAAGGAAAACGCGAACGCTCATGTGTCACAATCTCTAGCCGCTTCGTCGACCCATTCGAGCGCCTCGGCCTCGGTGCGTGCATCGATCAAAACGCGCACGCTGTCGAGGGGGTGTCCGGCGCGCAGCATCGCCGCGAACTGCTTCTGGCGTTTCGCGGGATCGGGGCGCTCGGCCCCGAATGGCCCGAACCCGCGCTTGCGGGCCAGGACCAGCGCCGCGGTGCGCGCCTCGGCCTCATCGCCGCGCGCCGCCGCACGGTCATCGTCGCCGATCCCCGCACCGCGCAAGCTCTGGTCGATCCGCCGATCGCCAAATCCGCGGCGGCGCAGGCCCGAGGCGCGACCGCGCGCAAACCCGGCGTCGTCGACATAGCCTGCGGCAATGAGCCGCGCGACCAGCGCCGCCAGGTCGGGCTCGTTCGCCCCCTCCCAGCCGCGCTCGCGCAGCTTGCGTCGCAAATACTGGATGAGCTTGCCCGCGCTCGTCGCAAACCGCGCGACATAGGCCAGCGCCAGCTCGTTCAGCCGGGCCGGATCGAGCGGTTTGGCGATTCGCTCAGGGCGCGGAGTGCGAGGGGTGCGAGGTGGCCGCATGTCAGCGCCATATTCGTGCCACACTCCACCGCGAAGGAAAAACCCCGATCCCGGTTCCGATGAGGGAGGTGCCGGGTGACCAGATCATCCAGGGTTCAGTCGAAGCGGCGCAGCCCGTAAGATCAAGCCTCGGATAAATAACGGGTATTTGGAAAAGTTCATGGACGAAACCGCTACCCTCGCCAAACCGGCGCTGGCATCTTCGCTCACTGGCACCCCCAACGATTGCGCGTTGCCGCGGCGCTATTCGGACTTCGCCACGTTCGGCGAGGCGCTCGATTACGCCGCACGCAGCGCCAAGGGGCTTAATTTCCACGATCCGCGCGGCAATCTGGTGCGCGCCTATCCTTATGCCGAGCTGCGCGATGAGGCGCAGGCGGCGGCATTCGGGCTGATCGCGGCGGGGATTGCCAAGGGCGACCGCGTCGCGCTGATCGCCGAGACCGGGCCGGAGTTCGCCGCGCTGTTTTGCGGGGCGGTGCTGGCGGGGGCATGGCCGGTTCCGCTGCCGCTGCCGACCAGCTTCGGCGGCAAGGACAGCTATATCGACCAGATCGCGGTCCAGCTCGGATCGAGCGATCCGGTGGTCTTGCTCTACCCCGAAGAAATCGCGACGATGGCCGAGGCGGCCGCGGCGCGGCATGGTCTGCGGGCACAGTCGTTCGCCGATTTCTACGCTGCCCCAGCGCCCGAATGTGCGCTGGCCCCTGCGGACCCCGAAGATATCTGCTACCTCCAGTATTCGAGCGGATCGACCCGCTTTCCCCACGGCGTCGCGGTCACCCACCGCGCGTTGCTCAACAACTTGCGCGGGCATTCGATCGGCATGGAAGTAGTGGACGGCGACCGCTGCGTCTCGTGGCTGCCGTGGTACCACGACATGGGGCTGGTCGGCTGCCTGCTCTCGCCGATCGCCAATCAGGTTTCGACCGACTATCTCAAGACCGAGGACTTCGCCCGTCGCCCGCTCGCCTGGCTCGATCTGATCAGCCGCAACCCCGGCACCACGCTCAGCTATTCGCCGACCTTCGGCTATGACATCTGCGCGCGGCGCATTTCATCGCAGAGCCACGTGTCCGATCGCTTCGACCTGGCGCGCTGGCGGGTCGCGGGCAACGGCGCCGACATGATCCGCCCCGACGTGATGCAGAGCTTCGTCAACGCCTTTGCCGAAGCCGGGTTCAGGGCGCAGGCGTTCCTCCCCAGCTATGGCCTGGCCGAAGCCACCCTGGCGGTCACCGTAATGCCGCCCGGCGAAGGCATCCGCGTCGAACTGGTCGAGGAAGAGCGCCTCTCGGGTCGCCCGCGCGACCTGGCGCGCCCCGCCCGCTATCGCGCGATCGTCAACTGCGGCAAGCCGGTGCTCGACATGGAACTGGCGATCCGCGGCGAGACCGGCGCGGCGCTGCCCGATCACCACATCGGCAAAGTCTGGTGCCGCGGCCCCAGCGTGATGCACAGCTATTTCCGCGATCCCGAATCGACCGAGGCCGCGCTGGTCGACGGCTGGTTGGACACCGGCGACATGGGTTACATGGTCAAGGGTTACCTGTTCATCGTCGGGCGGGCCAAAGACATGATCATCATCAACGGCAAAAACCACTGGCCGCAGGACATCGAGTGGGCGGTGGAGCAGCTTCCCGGGTTCCACCAGGGCGACATCGCGGCGTTCGCGGTCGAATCGGACAACGGCGAGGAAGTGCCTGCGGTGCTGGTCCACTGCCGGGTCAGCGATCCCGAGGAACGCGTCCGCCTGCGCGAACAGATCCGCGACAAGGTCCGCTCGATCACCGGCATGAACTGCGTGGTCGAACTGGTTCCTCCGCGCAGCCTGCCGCGCACCAGTTCGGGCAAACTGAGCCGGGCCAAGGCCAAAACGTTGTATCTGGGTGGCGAAATCGAGCCTTATCGCTTGGCCGCCTGACTTTGCGGACAGCAGACGCTTGAATCGCTGACTTTTTCGACGCAAACAGGGTGCGGGAGATGGGGGTCTCGCCGGCCAAGGTCGAGGGACTGCGCCATTACGCACATTACTGCACCCGATGAATTCCGGCTGATCGCCGATTCCGCGCCGGTGCCGATGTGGCTGACCGGGCTCGATCGGGTGCGGCGGTTCGTGAACCGCGCTTACGTCGAATTCCTCGGCGTCGATTACCAGCAGGCGCTGGCGTTCGACTGGCGGACGATTCTCCACCCCGACGACCACGCCCGAATCGTCACCGAATCGATCGCCGGCGAAGCCAGCCTCAAAGCCTTCACGCTTGATGCCCGCTATCGCCGTGGCGACGGGCAATGGCGATGGCTGCACTCGATATCGCAACCTTCTTTCGACGCTCAAGAGGACCACAACGGGTTCATCGGCGTGGTCTTCGACCTGACCGAAACCCGCGAGGCGGAGCACCAGCTGCGCACGACCGAACACCGGCTGCGGCTGGCCACCGAAGGGACCGGCACCGGGGTGTGGGAATGGGACCTGGTCAACCGCGAAGCCAATTGGTCTGCGGAGACTCGCCGGATCATCGGGGTGAGCGCGGACGAAGTGATCTCAATGGATGATTTTTCCGCGATCATCCATCCCGACGAAGTGGCCGATGTGGTCGCCCGGACCAATCAGGCGCTGGCCGCCAACCGTGAATTCGCGATCGATTACCGCGTGGTCCGGCGCGATGGCGAAGTCCGCTGGGTGGTCTCGCGCGGGGTCGGCTTGCGCGATGCCAACGGGCGCATGGTCCGAACCTTTGGCACGATCAACGACATCACCGACCGTAAGCTTTCTGATCAGCAACTGCGCGACGCCGAGGAACGCGTCCGCATTGCCACCGAAAGCGCCGGGATCGGGACGTGGGACTGGGAACTGCCGCGGGGGTTGGGAAGCTGGTCAAAGCAGGCCCAGGCGATTCTGGGGGTCGATCGCGGCGACAACATCTCGCTCGAACAGCGTTTCGCCGCGGTCTATCCCGCCGATCGCGCGGCCCTGATCCGGCGGATCGGCGAGCGCATGGTCGATGGCGCCGATTTCGACATGGAATACCGCATCGTCCGGCCCGATGGCGCGGTGCGCTGGGTCGCCTCCCGCGGGGTGATGCTGCGCGGGGCCGAGGGCCGGGTGGTGCGGACCATCGGCACCCTGCGCGACATCACCACCCGGCGCGACGCGCAGGACCGGCTCGAACAGCTCAACCGCACCCTGGAAAGCCAGATCGCCGAGCGCACCCGCGAACGCGACGCCATGTGGCGGCTGAGCCGCGACCTGCTGCTGGTGCTCGATACCCGGCTGCGGATCGTTTCGATCAACCCGATCGTCGCCGAATTCACCGGTTATGCGCCCGATGAGGTTATCGGCCAACGGCTCGCCCGCTTCCTCCATCCCGACGACCGACCCGCGCTTGCCGGGATAATTCGCCGTGGCCGTCGCGAGCGGATTACCGAAATAGATGCCCGGCTGGTAACCCGCGACGGCACCGTCCGCCAGTTTGTCTGGAATGCGACCCCCGAAGCCGGGCTGGCCTATATCAACGGCCGCGACGTGACCCAAGAGCGTGCCCGGCAGGACGAGCTGTTCGCCGCGCAGGAAGCCTTGCGCCAGGCTCAGAAGCTCGAAGCGATCGGCCAGCTTACCGGAGGAGTCGCGCACGATTTCAACAACCTGCTCAGCCCGATCATCGGTGGCCTCGACATCCTGCGCCGCCGCGGCGTGGGCGGCGAGCGCGAGCACCGCCTGATCGATGGCGCGCTGCAATCCGCCGAGCGCGCCAAAGTGCTGGTCCAGCGCCTGCTGGCCTTCGCCCGCCGCCAGCCGCTTCAGGTCAGGGCTGTGGCGCTGGCCCCGCTGATCGAGGAACTGCGTGGGCTGCTCGCATCCACCCTCGGCCCGCAGATCGAACTGTCGATCCTTGTGGCACCGGGGCTCGATCCGGTGATGGTCGACGCCAACCAGCTCGAAATGGCAATCCTCAATCTGGCGGTCAACGCGCGCGATGCAATGCCCGATGGCGGGCGGCTGCGGGTTTCGGCAGAGCATGTCGTGGCGCCTTCGGGCGCGGCGTTCATCGAACTTGCGGTGCGCGACGAAGGCATCGGGATGGACGAGGAGACGCTGGCCCGAGCCGCCGAACCGTTCTTCTCGAGCAAGGGCCTGGGCAAGGGCACCGGGCTGGGGCTGTCGATGGTCGAAGGGCTGACCGCGCAACTTGGCGGATCGATGCATATTACCAGCCGACCCGGCGGCGGAACGACGGTGACCTTGTGCCTGCCGGTGGCGCGGCGCGCGTCGGCCCCGATAGCGCCTTCTGTGGCCACTCCGGATTCGCCCGGCAGGGGGCACATCCTGGTGGTCGATGACGAGCCGCTGGTCCTTCTGGGTACCGCCGAATTGCTGCGCGACGAAGGTTATGAGGTCGATGAGGCGGATTCGGCAGAAACCGCGCTGACCTTCGCGCCGTTCGACCGATTCGATTGCGTGGTGACCGACTATCTGATGCCGGGACTCAACGGGGTCGAACTGGCGCACCGCATTCGCGCGGACCGCCCTTCACTGCCGATCCTGCTGCTGTCGGGCTATGCCGACCTCGAGGCATTCAGCGCGCTGCCCTATGTGTCCAAGCCGTGCTTCGGCGACGACCTGGCCCGCGCGGTGGCCCAGCTGATCGCCGCCGCGTGACCGGTGTGGCAATCGGAGACGCTGTTAACTGACCGCTTGACGCCGCGCGCCGCCGATGGTTGCTTGCCACCGGGGAGAGTGCGTGATGGGACAGCATAGCCGGATCGATTTGCCTGCGCAGGCGCAGCGGCCCGAAACCTATGGGGTGCTGATCGGGTGGAGCCATTCGCCGTGCGGCAGCGGGATCAACTTGCGCGTGCAGAGCGCGCAAACCCAAGTCGATCTGCGCGAAGGCCGGATCGATGCCCACCACCTCCTGATGACCCGCAACCAGGCGCTGTTGATGGCGCGCTATCTGCTGGATACCACCCGGCAGACGCTCGACATGCCCGAAAAACCCCA
>JANMPV010000015.1:0-1541 GCA_031370045.1 Novosphingobium sp.
CAACGTGGCATCACTTTCCTCCTAATCGATATGACCACCCCAGGGATTACAGTAACCCCCATCGTCAGTCCGGCCGGCGAAGCCATCCAGAACGAGGTCGCCTTCGACCGCGTCCGCGCACCTAAGGCCAATGTCGTGGGGAAAATCGGCGCAGGCTGGGCCGTCGCCAAGTACCTGCTAGAGTTCGAACGCGGCGGGACCGCATACGCGCCCGAACTCGCCGCGCGATTGCGGAACATCGAGCGGCTTGCTACCGGGCCGGTGTTGCGGTCCCGGCTGGCCGCTGCGCGGGTCCGGATTATGGCGCTTGAAATGTTTGAGCTGCAGGTGATGGCCCGCGTTTCTTCCGGCGAATCGCCCGGGACGTCGGCTTCGATGATGAAGATTCTCGGCACCGAGCTTGCCCAGCACCTCACGGAACTCGGGCTTGAAGTAGCTGGACCCTACGCCCTGGCATACCAGCCTCAAGCCGGACGGCCTGGGGGGACAGTCCACTTCGCTCACAGTAACGACTACGTCGGGACAGTCGAGGCGGCGCTGGCGCCCTTGCGCTATTTCAACCAGCGCGCAGGAACAATCTACGCTGGTTCAAATGAAATCCAGCGCAACATCCTGGCGAAGGCCGCGCTCGGACTATAGTTTCCGGTGCGGTTCCCCTTTTTTGGCAACCGTCAATGCCGACAGGCGCGCGAGGTGGTCTTGTGAATTGCCGAACGTCAGGTCGATTGCGGTAAGGCGGCGGAAAAAACGGGTAGCCAGGGTGGCGTCGCGCATGCCTTGGCCACCATGAAGTTGGATCGCGTTCTGGCCAACGAAGCGCGCCGCCTCGCCAGTCGTGACTTTGGCAGCCGAGACGGCATACGCCCGCCCATCCGGTGCCAAATCAAGGCTCAGCAAGGCCCGCAAGGACGCGGCTTCAGCCATTTCCGTATGGAGCAGCATGTCTACCATACGGTGTTGAAGCGCCTGAAAAGACGAAAGGGCCCGACCAAACTGCTTGCGCTCCTTGAGATAGTTCGCGGTTGCATCGACGAGGAAGCGCATCATTCCCACCGCCTGCGCGCAGTTCACTGCCGCGGCGACGTCCAGCGCCCGCGCCAACAGAAGCTCGGCTGCGTCCCCGCTGGCGATCAGATTGGGCGAGCCGACCACGACATCCACAAGAACAAGATCCGCGGCAGAACGGCCGTCGATCGTCATGTACGGCACCAGCGACAGCCCCGAAGTATCGGCTTCCACCAGGAATAGCTGCGCCGTAGCTCCCGACCGGGCCGCGACGACGAACCGGGCAGCGCCGGGAGCGCCGACGACGACCGCCTTGCGTCCGGTCAGCTGCCAGCCGCTGGCGACCGCGTCAGATCGCAGCGCGAAGTTGTCGCTTGCTGCGGGATCCTGCCATGCCACGGCGACGTCGCCGGCGACCTCGGCGAGGGAATGGGAGTGGTCGGCGAAGAGGCGGTTGGCGGCGAGACACTGGCCCGGAAGGACAACCGTCTCCACCACAGGAAAGGGCAACAGGGCCCGGCCATGCTCGATCATCG
>JANMPV010000024.1:0-7990 GCA_031370045.1 Novosphingobium sp.
GGTATGCGAGCCGGTGATCCGCCGCCGCGCCGAGAGGCATCTTGAAAAGGGCCGCGTGGTGATCTTCGCGGCCGGCGTTGGCGAACCTTATTTCACCACGGACAGCGGGGCCGCGTTGCGCGCGGCGGAAATGAAATGCGATGCGCTGTTCAAGGGTACCAGCGTTGACGGGGTCTACGATAGCGATCCTAAGTCCAATTCGGCAGCAAAACGTTATGATACCGTCGATTACAACACGGTCCTTGCAGAAGACCTGAAGGTCATGGACGCCAGCGCGGTGGCCTTGTGCCGCGATAACAAGATTCCGATCGTGGTGTTCTCGATCCGTGAGAAGGGCAACCTCGCGCGCGTCCTCAAGGGCGAAGGCGTGCAGACGATCGTCAGAGGAGAAACCTGAGATGGCAAAGTACGACAAGCCAGACCTGGAACGCCGGATGAAGGGCGCGGTCGAGGCATTGCGCAGCGATCTGGCGGGATTGCGCACGGGCCGCGCCAACGTCGGCCTGCTCGATCCGATCATGGTGACGGTCTACGGCGCGTCGATGCCGCTCAATCAGGTAGCCACTGTTTCGGCGCCCGAACCGCGGATGCTGTCGGTGCAGGTGTGGGACAAGACCAACGTCGGTCCGGTCGAAAAGGCAATCCGCTCGGCCGGGCTCGGGCTCAACCCGATCAACGATGGCCAGATGCTGCGTCTGCCAATCCCCGATCTGACCGAGGAGCGGCGCAAAGAACTTGCCAAGTTGGCGCACCAATACGCTGAAAAGGCACGGATTGCGATCCGCAATGTCCGCCGCGACGGGATGGACACGCTCAAGCAGGATGAAAAGAAGCACGAGATTTCGGAAGACGAGCGCAAGCGCGCCGAAACCGAAGTGCAGAAGCTGACCGACGAATAGATCAAGGCGGCCGATGATGTGGCGGCGCACAAGGAAAAGGAAATCCTGGGCCAGTGAACCTGCGGGCTGCCGCGGCGCCCAAGCAGGTTGCGACCGCGGACGGCGGCGAGGGCGCTGGCGCGCGGCATGTTGCGATCATCATGGATGGCAACGGGCGCTGGGCGAAGAAGCGTCACCTGCCGCGCGCGATCGGGCACAAGCGCGGGGTCGAGGCGGTACGCGAGGTGGTTCGCGCGGCGCGGACGATGGGGCTCGAGGCGCTGACGCTCTACGCCTTCAGCACCGAGAACTGGCGGCGCCCCGAGGATGAGATTTCGGCATTGATGGGGCTGCTCAAGCTGTTCATCGTCAGCGATCTCGACGAGTTTGCCGAGAACAACGTGCGATTGAAAGTTATCGGCGATTACAGGGCTTTCGCACCCGATGTTGTCGAGATGGTCGAGAGTGCTCTGGCGCGCACTGCGGGCAACGACGGGACCACGCTCGTGATCGCGCTCAACTATGGCTCGCAGGCCGAGATCGCCCAGGCCGCGGCGCGCGCGGCAGCCAAGGGTGCGATAACCCCCGAGAGTATCGAAGCCGAACTCGACACCGCCGATCTGCCCCCGCTCGACCTGTTGATCCGCACCTCGGGCGAAGTGCGGTTGTCGAATTTCCTGCTGTGGCAGGCGGCCTATGCCGAAATGTGGTTCACCGACGTGCTGTGGCCCGACTTCACCCCCGCGCACTTGCAGGAAGCGCTGGATGCGTTCGCCGGGCGGGAGCGGCGCTATGGGGGGCGGTGAAATCCATCCGATCAATCAACCCAGTCATGCTGAACTCGTTTCAGCATCCATCGTGCCGCCTGCTCAGGTGTTGCAGAACCATGCCGCCGGTGCGGTTTGCGCATTCGACGCTTCGGCGAAAGCCGACGGATGGACCCTGAAACAAGTTCAGGGTGACGATGATTTTGAGATTGGCGCGTGACCGAACCCCAACCCAAGAAATCCGACCTGCCCGTCCGCGTCGCCTCGGCGGTGGTGATGGTCGTTGTAGCGGGGGCGGCGTTGTGGCTGGGCGGTTGGGCTTGGAATGGATTTGTCGCTGCGGTGGCACTTGGTGTGCTGTGGGAATGGTGGAACTTGGTTCGCCGATTTTCACTTGGTGTGACCGGTCGCGCGCTTTGGTTGGTAGGAGGACTTATCTATGTCGGAACCGGCAGCCTTGCGCTCCGGCTGTTGCGGCAAGACTCTGAAATAGGTCTCCTAATCCTCGGGATTATGCTTCTTGGCGTCATTTTCACCGACATTGGCGCGTACTTTGCCGGCAAGGCGCTGGGCGGCCCCAAGATCGCCAAAAAAATCAGTCCTTCAAAGACTTGGGCCGGACTGCTGGGTGGCGCGATTGCTGCGACTTTCGTGGTGGCCGCGTTTAATCTATGGCTTCAAGCAGCAGGATCGGAATTTTCCGCAGCGTTTGTCGAGGTGCTACCTCGCAGCCTTGTGCTCGGCACTTGCCTAGCGATAGTTGCGCAGTTCGGCGACTTCTTCGAAAGCTGGATGAAGCGCCGGGCCGGGGTCAAGGATTCTGGTAGGTTAATTCCGGGGCATGGCGGCCTGTTCGACCGGGTCGACGGGCTGTTAGCGGTCGCTTTTGTGGGTGGGTTGTTCTTCCTTTTGCCGCTTCATTCAGGTTTTGTCAGCGGCCAATGACCCGTACCATCTCCATCTTGGGCGCAACCGGCTCCGTCGGCGCTTCTACGCTGGACCTGATCCGGCGCGAACCCGACAAGTGGCGCGTCGTTGCGCTAACCGCCAATTGCCAAGCGCGCGAACTGGCGGCGCTTGCCCGCGAATTCTCGGCAGAAGTTGCGGTGGTCGCCGACGAATCCTGCCTTGCCGAACTGCGCAACGCCCTGGCTGGGACCAGCATCCAAACCGCCGCCCGACCCTCAGCGCTCATCGAAGCCGCCTCGCGCTTCGCCGACATCGTCCTCGCCGCGATCGTCGGCACTGCGGGCCTCGCGCCGACCATGGCCGCAATCGAACAAGGGCGCACCGTGGCACTGGCCAACAAGGAGGCGCTGGTTTCGGCGGGGGAGGTCATGACTGCGGCGGTCGCCCGGCATGGCACCACGCTGCTGCCCGTGGATTCCGAGCATAACGCGATCTTTCAGTGCCTGGCGGGCAACGACCTCGCACACGTGCGCAGCATCACGCTTACCGCCAGCGGTGGGCCGTTCCGCGACTGGACGCACGCCCAACTCCACGCCGCCACCCCGGCGCAGGCGGTCAAGCACCCCAACTGGGACATGGGCGCCAAGATCAGCGTCGATTCGGCGACGATGTTCAACAAGGGCCTCGAACTGATCGAGGCGCACCACCTGTTCCCGGTCGGGCACGATAAGCTGCGGATCGTGATCCATCCGCAGTCGGTGGTTCACTCGATGGTCGAGTATCGCGACGGCTCGACGCTGGCGCAGCTTGGCCCCTCCGACATGCGCGTGCCGATCGCCAGCGCGCTCGCCTGGCCGGCGCGGATGGATACGCCGTGTGCGCCGCTCGATCTGGCGGCATTGGGTGAGCTAACCTTCCGCGCCCTCGACGAAGAACGCTTCCCGGCGACCAAGCTGGCGCGTCAAGCTGTCGAGGCAGGCGGCTCTGCGCCTGCCGTTCTCAACGCCGCCAACGAGGTCGCCGTCGCGGCGTTTCTCGCCGGACACATTCCGTTCACCAGAATCGCCGCATATGTGGCAGACGTGCTGGCGCAAATCGCGCCCGCGGCACCGCAAACCCTCGCCGAGGTGATCGCGGTCGATGCGCAAGCGCGGGCAATGGCCCGTGCGCTGATGGAGATGGCCTGACTTGGATACCGTCGTTCACCCCGGATTCGTGATGTACATCCTCGGCTTCTTTCTGCTGTTGGGGCCGCTGGTGACGATCCACGAGCTGGGTCACTATCTGGTCGGGCGCTGGTTCGGGGTTCGCGCCGATACGTTCTCGATTGGCTTCGGAAAAGAGCTGGCGGGGTGGACCGACAAGCGCGGCACCCGCTGGAAACTGTGCGCGCTGCCGCTAGGCGGTTACGTCCAGTTCGCGGGCGACATGAACCCGGCGAGCCAGCCCGATGCCGAATGGCTCAAGCTGCCTGCCGCCGAGCGCAACGTCTGCTTCCAGGCCAAGCCGCTATGGCAGCGCGCGCTGATCGTGCTGGCGGGACCGGCGGCGAATTTTATTCTGGCGATTGCGATCCTTGCTGCTTTCCTGATGGTTTACGGCCAGATCGTCGCCTCGCCGACGATTGGCAAGGTCGAGGCCGGATCGGTTGCGGCCAAGGCGGGCTTGCGCGAGGGCGACCGGATCGTGTCCATCGGCGGCTCCGAAGTCGGCGTGTTCGGCGACATCAGCAAGCTGGTCGCGCCGCGCCCGGATGAGCAAATGGAAGTCGTGCTGACGCGCGGCGGCGCGCCGCTGAACCTGGCCATCGTGACTGGCAGCAAGACAGAACGCGATGAGTTCGGCAACACGTTCGTGCGTGGCTATCTGGGGATCGGGCCGTCGGCAATCGAGGTCCAGCCGGTCAATCCGTTCGAGGCGGTCGGGCTGGCGGTCGGTCAGACCCGCGATATGATTTCGATGATGGTGACCGGGGTGTCGCAAATCGTCACCGGCAAGCGCAGCGTCGAGGAACTGGGCGGGCCGCTCAAGATTGCCAAGTTCTCGGGCGAACAGCTGAGCCTGGGCTGGCGCGCTTTCGTGGCGTTTGCCGCGTTCATCTCAATTAACTTGGGGTTCATCAACCTCCTGCCAATCCCGGTGCTCGACGGAGGGCATCTCGCTTTCTACGCAGCCGAGGCGATCCGGCGCAAACCGGCTAGCGCAAAAAGCCAGGAATGGGCGTTTCGCACCGGGGTCGCGTTCGTGGTGGGATTGATGCTGTTCGTAACGTTCAACGACCTTGCCTCGCTCAAGCTGTTCGGCGGTTGATCCGGCGAAACGGGGGCCAGGATGTGCTGGGACCGGCCAGGATGTGCTGGGACCGGGATGAGCTGAGACTGGGGCGGAACGAGGCTGTATTCCACTGTTTGCGGGGGTAATGCCTGCTTGATCGGCCCTTGATCCACCGGGGCCTATCGGGCAGAGGGCGGCGACTGTTGGCCGGTGGCCGGGTAGTCCCGCGCCGCCCACTCGATTGACGGAAGATACCATTCAATGACGGGACGCAATTCGGCAATGGATCGCATGGCCAAACCGTGCCGCCCGATGCCCCGCCTTTGTACCGCACTTCTGGCCGGGACGATCCTGGCGGGAATGCCCGTCGCTGCATTCGCGCAAGCGGCGGCGCCGACGGCTCCGGCGACCACCCCCGCGATCGCCGCCGAACCCGCGCCAGTCGTTGCCGCGCCGGTCACCATCTCGTCGGTCACCGTCAGCGGCGCGCAGCGGCTCGAGCCCGACACGATTCGTTCGTACATCCAGCTGCGCCCCGGGCAGACCTATTCGCAGGCGACGGCCGACCAGGCGCTCAAGGACCTTTACGCGACCGAGCTGTTCTCCGAAGTCCAGATTCGCAACGATGCGGGCGTGGTGGTGATCGAGGTCAAGGAAAACCCGGTCATCAACCGCGTCATCCTCGAGGGCAACAAGCGCCTCAAGGATGAGAAGATCAATCCCGAGATCAAGCTTGCCCCGCGCCAGATCTTCACCCGCTCCAAAGTTCGCGCCGACGTCGCCCGGATCATCGAGCTGTACAAGCGCCAGGGGCGGTTCGCGGCCACGGTCGAGCCAAAGATGGTTCAGCTCGACCAGAACCGCGTCGATGTGGTGTTCGAAATCAGCGAAGGGCCCAAGTCCAAGGTCCGCCAGATCAACATCATCGGCAACGAGAAGTTCGGTGACGGCGATCTCAAGGGCCAGATGGTCACCAAGGAATCGCGCTTTTTCCGCTTCTTCGCGGGCGGGACGAGCTACGATCCCGATCGCCTGGCGTTCGATCAGCAGAAGCTGCGCCAGTATTACCTGACCCAGGGCTATGCCGATTTCCGGGTGGTCTCCGCGGTCGCGGAGCTGACTCCGGACAAGAAAGACTTCATCATCACCTACGTCGTCGAGGAAGGCGAACGCTACAAGTTCGGCGACGTGAAGGTGGAAAGCCAGTTGCGCGAATTCGACGGCGACAAAGTTGCCGCGCGGCTGCGGATGAAGAAGGACGACTGGTACAACGCCAAGCTGGTCGAGGACACCGTCGAGCAGCTTCAGGAATCGGTCGGCACCTTCGGTTATGCGTTTGCCGACGTCCGCCCCGAATTCAATCGCAGCAAGGCCGATCTCACGATGGGGATCACCTATGTCCTCAACGAGGCACCGCGGGTGTACATCGAGAAGGTCGAGGTCAACGGCAACACCCTGACCCAGGACAAGGTCATTCGCCGCGAATTCCGCCTGGCCGAGGGCGATGCGTTCAACACCTTCCAGGTCAAGCGATCGACCAACCGGATCAAATCGCTGGGCTATTTCCAGGAAAAGTTCGAGGTCGAGCAAAAGCCCGGCAGCGCGCCCGACCGGATTATCCTGGAAGCCAATGTCGAGGAAAAGCCGACCGGGCAGCTCCAGCTGTCGGCCGGGTTCTCCAGCCTCGAAAGCTTCATCCTCCAGGCGTCGATCCAGCAGAACAACTTCCGCGGTCGCGGCCAGACAATCGGCGCCAGTGCCAACTATTCGCGCTATTCCAAAAGCGCCGAGATCAGCTTCACCGAGCCGTACCTGTTCGACAAGAACGTCTCGGCGGGTGCGGATATCTATCGCCGCGATTATAACAGCTTCAACTTCGTCAACAGCAACCGCAACACGCTCTACAAGCAGACCACCACCGGATTCCAGGGCCGCGTCGGCGTGCCGCTGACCGAGTTCATCACGGCGGTTGCGCGCTACACGCTCAACTATGACGACGTGACGCTCGACCAGAACCAGTTCTTCTCGCTCAACACGGCCGGCGTGCTGGCTTGCGATCCGCTGGTTGCCGGACGCTATCTGTGTGATGCGCTGGGCAAGCGGACCAGTTCGATCGTCGGCCTGTCTCTGATCTACGACACGCTCGACAACCGCGTCCATCCCCGCCGCGGCCAGACCGCGGTGCTGAGCGGCGACTTTGCCGGGCTGGGCGGTGCGGTCAAGTACGCCCGCGCGCGCTTCAACGCCGCGAAATACTGGCCGGTGCTGGGTAACTTCATCTTCTCGGTCTCGGGCGAGGGCGGGATCATCAAATCGCTGCAGAATCGGGCCGGTGCGGGGGTCGATGACATCCGCCTGACCGACCGCTTCTATCTCGGCGAGCCGCAGATCCGCGGCTTCGACATCCGCGGGGTCGGCCCGCGGGTGCTGCGCAAGCCCTATGTCGACACCAACGCCGACGGCATTCCCGACACCCCGTCGATCGATCGCAAGCAATTCACCGACGATGCCCTGGGCGGCAAGTATTATTACCTCGCCCACGCCGAACTCGAGATTCCGCTGGGTTCGGGAGTCAAGGAACTGGGGATACGCCCGTCGCTGTTCGCAGACATCGGCTCGCTATGGGGGATCACCAAGCCGATCCTTCAGGGCGGACCCAGTACGCTGCCCAACGGGCTGTTCATCCCCACCCGCGATACCAGTGGCAGGGCGCTCTTCACGCAGGTCGATGCCGCCAGCGTGGTCGGCGGGTTGTGCACCACTTCGGCCACCTCGACGGCCATCAACGCGATCAACCCCAATCCGCCGTCGTGCCTTGGCAGTGCGGCGAACTCCGCGCAGGGCAACACGATCCCGCCGTTTGTCGAACAGTACTTCGGTGACAGCCCGCGCCCGCGCATCTCGGTTGGCATCGGGGTTAACTGGAACTCGCCGTTCGGCCCATTCCGCATCGATTTCGCCAAAGTGCTGTTGAAGCAACCGGGCGACAACACCAAAACCTTCACTTTCAACGTAGGAACCCAATTCTGATGATGAAGTCTCACTCCAAATCGCTGGTCAAGACGCTGGCCGCTGGCACCCTGATGCTGGCCGGCTCGCAGCTCGCCATGGTCGCTCCGGCCGCTGCACAGGCGGTCAAGGGCATTGCGGTTGCCAACCCCA
>JANMPV010000060.1:0-7559 GCA_031370045.1 Novosphingobium sp.
GCTGGCTGCGAACCCCGCCGACAAGGCTGCAGAGACTACGGTCAACACCGAACCGTTCCTCCACTCCAACCTGCGCACCACCTGCGTCGCGACCATGCTCGACGGGGGTCACGCGCGCAACGCTCTCGCCCAACGCGCCGGGGCTTTCGTCAATTGCCGTATCTTCCCGGGCCATCTGGTCGAAGCGATTCGCACTGAACTCGCCGCGATCATCGGCGACCCGGGGGTAACCGTCAGCGTGCTTGCCCCGCTGCGCCCATCTCCGCCCACGCCCCCGCTCAAGCCCAAGATCATCGATCCGATGAAGCGCATCGCGGCGAAATACTTTCCCGGCATCCCGGTCGTCCCGGTGATGGCCAACGGCTATACCGATGCGACTTTTCTGGGTGCTGTGGGCATTCCGACTTATGGCATTCCCGGTAGCTGGGGCGATCCCGACGGCAATGGCGTCCACGGGTTGAACGAGCGGATCGAAGCCCGCTCGCTGTATGTCGGACGAGACTATCTGTTCGATTTGGTCAAGGCGCTCGCGGGCCATTAATATGAAAGCTAGGATTCCGCGGTCGCGAAGCCATCCGTGGCGGCTTCCATCGACAAGCTATCTCTGCTCAAACCGCCCTATCAATTCAGGAGCAAACATGCGAAAGACGATTTTCGGGGCGGTCATTACCGCCCTGCTCAGCTCCACTGCGGGCGCCCAGACGCCGACCGATCCCACCCCGACCGCGATGATGGGTCCGCTGCGGCCTGACCAGACCGAATACCGCGGGCTTTATATGGAGCTGGTCGAGACCAACACCACGCTCAGCGCCGCGCAAGGTGGCGAGGGCAGCTGCACCCTGGCCGCTGCGCGAATGGCGGCGCGGCTCAAGGCCGGCGGGATCCCCGACGCCCAGCTCCACCCGTTCGCCGATCCGGCGCACCCCAACGAGGGTGGGCTGGTCGCGATCTATCCGGGCACGTCCAAAACGCTCAAGCCGCTGCTGTTGCTCGCGCATATCGATGTGGTCGAGGCCAATCGCGCCGACTGGACCCGCGATCCGTTCACGCTGGTCGAGGAAAACGGCTATTTCTATGGTCGCGGCTCGCTCGACGACAAGGCCCAGGCCTCGATCTGGACCGACACTTTGGTGCGCTTCGCCAAGGCGGGCTACAAGCCCAAGCGCACGGTCAAAATGGCGCTGACCTGCGGTGAGGAAACCAACGGCGCGTTCAACGGGGCGAACTACATCTCGGCCAATATGCGCGATCTGATCGACGCAGAATTCGCGCTCAACGAGGGCGGCGGTGGGCGCACCGACGGCAAGGGCAAGCTGCTGGTCCAGACCCTTCAGGTTGGCGAGAAGATCTTCCAGAACTATCGCGTCGAGGCGACGAACGTGGGCGGGCACAGCTCAGCCCCGATCAGGGACAATGCGATTTACGAACTGAGCGATGCGCTGGGCAAGCTGCGCGAATATGATTTCCCGATGGAAATGAGCGACGTCACCCGCGCGTTCTTCGCCAAGGCGGGCAAAGCGCGCGGCGGCGAGGTGGGAGTGGCGATGCAGAAGTTGGCGGCCAACCCGCAGGACGCCGCCGCCGAGGCGCTGGTCAACACCGACAAGGGCATGCATTCGACGCTGCGCACCACCTGCGTGGCGACGCTGCTCGACGGCGGCCATGCGACCAATGCGCTGCCCCAGCGCGCCGGAGCCAACGTCAACTGCCGGATTTTCCCTGGCCACACCCCGCAGGAAATTCGCGGCGAACTGGAACGGGTGATCGCCGATCCCAGGATGACGGTCACGATCACCCCGCCGACCGTCCCGCTGGCCAAGGCCCCGCCGCTTGATCCGCGGATCGTCGGCCCGGTCGAGAAGCTGGCGGCGAAGTATTTCCCCGGGGTTCCGGTGATCCCGGCGATGTCGACCGGCGCGACCGACGCTATCTATCTGGCGGGCGTGGGCATCCCCACTTACGGCGTGCCCAGCGTGTGGGCCGATCCCGATGGCAACGGCACGCATGGGCTCAACGAGCGGGTCGAAGCCAAGGCGCTCTACACCGCGCGCGATTATCTGTTCGATCTGGTCAAAGCGATTGCGGGGTAGGGGCGATTGCGAGGTAGGGGCGATTGCGCGGTAAGCGCGCAGGCCAGAAACGCAAAAGGCCGGCAGCGGGGTTTGTCCCGCTACCGGCCTTCGCCGAAACCGCGCACCGCTCAGGCGAGCGTGGCGGAGAACAGCGTGCCGCTGAGGCCGAATGCGGCGATCAGCAGGGCAATCTGATAAAGCGCGTTGCGCATGATATCTTCCCTTCGGTTGGTCGATGAACTCCAACGGCTCATCGTGATCTTGTTATAAGATTGCGGTAAACGGAAAGAAGGGCATATCGACGCAATCGGGTTGTTATTGACTCGGACGCGGGTGTATTTTTTGCAATCGCGCTGCTCGGGTGGACAGGCCGCAGGCGGAGCCATAACGCTTTGTCGATGACCATTGACCTTGATCCCGAAGCCGAACTCGAACGCGAATTCGGCTCGTTCCCCGCGCTGCTCGCCGGATGGGGCGAACGCCGGGGTGCAGCCTGCGCGCTACGCGACGAGCGTGGCGAACTGAGCTGGGCAGAGACCGCCGACCGCATCCGCCGGATCGCCGCGCAGCTCAAGGCCGACGGCCTGCAACGCGGCCAAGCGGTCGCGATCCTGGGCACCACCACCACCGATTATGCGCTGGTCTATCTCGCCGCTATCTATGCCGGGGGCTGCGCGGCGCCGCTGACCACCAGCGCCAGCTCCGAGCAATTGCGCGCGATGGCCGCGGATTCGGGCGCGTCGCACCTGTTTATCGACCGCGCCAAGCTGACCGAACTTGGCGACTTCGCGATGGGGGTCGAACGCCAGATCGTGCTCGACGAGGAGTTGTGGTCGTGGGCCGCCCCCGCCGGTACCCCATGCGAGCCGTTCGAGCCCGAACCCGCCGATCGCTTCAACATCATCTATTCGTCGGGCACCACCGGCACCCCCAAGGGTATCGTCCATTCGCACCTGATGCGCTGGCGGCAAATGGCGTTCCGTTCGCTCCAGGGCTATGGTGCCGATGCGATCACGCTGACCTCGACCCCGCTCTATTCGAACACCACGCTGGCGGTGTTCCTGCCGACGATGTTCTCGGGCGGGTGCGCCTCGCTGATGGGCAAGTTCGATACGGTGAAGTGGCTGACGCGCGCCGCCGCCGAGCGCGCCACGCACACGATGCTGGTCCCCGTCCAGTACCGCCGCCTGATGGGCGAGCCGCGCTTCGCCGATTTCGACCTGGCGGCGATGCGGATGAAGTACTGCACCTCCGCCCCGTTTCCCGCCGAACTCAAGGGCGAAGTGCTGCGGCGGATGTCCGGCGGGCTGATCGAGATCTATTCGATGACCGAGGGCGGGGTGGTTTGTCTGCTGCTCGCCCATGAGCATCCCGACAAGCTCCACACCGTCGGCCAGCCCGCCCCCGGCAGTCACCTCAAGGTGGTCGGCGAGGACGGGCGCGAGGTGGCACCGGGCAAGCCGGGCGAGCTTTACGGGCGTTCGCCGACGATGATGAGCGGCTACAACAACGCCGCCGCCAAGACCGCCGAGGCGCAGTGGATCGATCCGGCGGACGGCACCACGTGGATGAAGATGGGCGATATCGGGCGGGTCGATGCCGATGGCTTCGTCGAGCTGGTCGGGCGCGCCAAGGATGTGATCATCTCGGGCGGATTCAACGTGTTTCCGATCGATCTCGAGGGCGAACTGCTCAAGGATGCGCGCGTTGCCGAAGCTGCGGTGATCGGTGTGCCCAGCGACAAATGGGGCGAGACCCCGGTCGGGTTCGTAGTGCTGAAAGGCGCGGGCGAGGACGCACTCGAAGACATTCGCGCCACCGCCAACGCCCGCCTCGGCAAGACCCAGCGCCTCGCGCTTGTCCATGCGATCGACGACATGCCGCGCAGCCACATCGGCAAACTGCTCAAGACCGAGCTGCGCGATCTGGCGGCGGCAAAGGGCGGGGCTGCCTGAGGCGGGCGGCCTGAGACGAGCGGGCCGATGCCGCGCCTGATCCTGTTAAACAAGCCCTACGGCGTGCTCTCGCAGTTCACCGACGCGCGCAGCCCCACCCCGCGCCCGACGCTGTCGGCCTACATTGCGATCCCCGGCGTCTATCCCGCCGGACGGCTCGACGCCGACAGCGAAGGGCTGATGTTGCTCACCGACGACGGTCGCCTCCAGGCCCGGATCGCCGATCCGCGGTTCAAACTGGCCAAGACCTATTGGGTGCAAGTCGAAGGCGACCCCGATGACGCTGCCCTCGCCCCTTTGCGTGCTGGCGTGGGCCTCAACGACGGCGTGACCCTGCCCGCCGAAGTCGCCCGGATCGACCCGCCCCCGCTATGGCCGCGCGATCCCCCGGTGCGCTTCCGCAAATCCATCCCCGATTGCTGGCTCGAACTGACGATCCGCGAAGGCCGCAACCGCCAGGTCCGCCGGATGACCGCCGCAATCGGGCTGCCGACGCTGCGGCTGGTGCGCTGGCGGATAGGCGAGTGGACGCTCGACAGTCTCGCACCGGGCGAATGGCGCGAGATTGCGGTGTAGGCACCGCTGCCTTACCCAACCATCACGACAGGAGACCCCCAGTGCCTGACATTCTCTTTCACCAGTACGATAGCTCGCCGTTCTCCGAAAAAGTGCGCGTCTGCTTCGGGATCAAGCAGCTGGCGTGGGGCGCGGTCGACCAGCCGGTCATCATGCCAAAGCCCGAACTCGTGGCGCTGACCGGCGGATATCGCCGAATTCCGGTCATGCAGATCGGCGCGGACATATATTGCGACAGCCAGCTAATCGTCCGCGAACTGGAGCGTCGCTACCCCGATCACAGCCTGTTTCCCCACGGCGATCGCGGCCTCGCCCACGCCAATGCGCTGTGGTCGGACCGCGTGGTGTTCCCCGCTGCGGTGGCAATCATCTTCGGCGGGCTGGGCGACAAAGTGCCGACCGCGTTCATCAAGGACCGCACGGCGCTTTCGGGGCGCTCGTTCGACCCTGAAGCGATGCAGGCCGCGATCCCCCACATGGAGGCGCAATTGCGCGCGCATAGTGCGCTATTGTCCGAACAATTGGCCGACAGGCGCGGGTTTCTGGGTGGCGATCGACCGGGACTGGTCGATGCGAATGCCTACTACAACCTGTGGTTCATCCGCTCTGCCTTTCCGCCCGCCGCAAGCCTGTTCGAAAACATGCTGCACGTGCCTGAATGGATGGAGAGGGTCAGGGCGATCGGTCATGGCGAGCGCACGCCAGTGAGCCGCGAGGCAGCACTCGAAATCGCGCGGACCACCGCACCGCTGGCAGGCACAATCGCGCCGCAGGATGCCGGGCTTGAGGTGAAACAGGTAACCGTCGCCGCCGATGACTATGGGCGCGACCCTGTGCGCGGAGTCCTCGTCGGCTCGTCCGCGCACCACGTCGCAATTCGCCGCGAAGACCCACTCGCGGGCGAAGTGGTGGTGCATTTCCCGCGGATCGGCTTCTCTGTCCGCAGCTGACCAGATGCAACCAGGGCGCCGTGCTATCGGGGGCTTTCGAGTGCAGAAACAAGGTGGTGCCGCTTAGAGGATTCGAACCTCTGACCCCATCATTACGAATGATGTGCTCTACCGACTGAGCTAAAGCGGCGTTGGGTTGCCGACTACCGGCGCGGGGCCGGGTCTGCAATCGCTTTTGAAAGCATCTGGCGCCGCGCTTGGAGGCCCGAGCCGGAATCGAACCGGCGTGCGAGGATTTGCAGTCCTCTACGTAACCACTCCGCCATCGGGCCTCGGACGCGGCGAGGGGGCCGGTTAGCGGGAAAGCGTCGAGGGTGCAATCAGTTCACGCGCTCGAAGCGCAGGATGCGTTTTGAAGAGTCGGCAGTGACCAGCCTAACCCGCAGATCGTCCCCGCTCGCCACGCGGTGCGCATCGACCCGCGCGACCACCGGGCGGTCGCACAGCTGGATCCGCGCGCCGCGTTCGTCGAGGTCGGTCACGACTGCGGCAAACGTCTCGCCCTCGTGGCCGTGGAGCAGCGCGGTTTCGGCAAGGTCGATGACCGCGCGGTCGATTGCGGCTTCGCGCGCATCGGCGGCGTCCATCACCTTGGGCAGGCGCACAAACGCATCGACGCAGGCGGACAGGACCGGGCGACCGTTGGCAATTTCGAGCACCGCTTCGAGCACATAGCGGTCGGCCAGGCGGCGCATCGGCGCGGTGGCGTGAGTGTAGGTGGCACCCAGCGCGGCGTGCCATGGCGTGTGGCCTTCGGTGAACGGAAGATAATCCGCGCCGCCGCCCGCGCGGCGAGCTGCCAGTTGGAATGCCGCGCCGCCGCCGGTTGTGGGATCGATGGTTCGTTCGAACAGGAGCAGCGTGGCGTTGGCCGGCCAAGTCAGCCCGAGCGCGCGCGCGGTGTTGCGCAAACGGGCGATAGCGCGCGCGTCGGGCGGGGCCATCTCGCGAAACAACCCGGTCTTCGCGGCAAACAAGGCCTGCGCGATGGCCATGTTGGCGGCCAGCGAGAGCCCGGCGTTGGCGGTTTCGCTGGGCAACCACGGGCGAAACGAGAGGTGGTAGGTGCCGTCGGCGGATCGCTCAACTTCCTGCTCGGGCGGATCGACCCGCGCCGCGCCGCGCGCGTCCTCACTGCGCTTCATCCGCGCAGCGAAGTCGGTCAGGTGCGGCACCGTGGCGATATCAACGCTTTCGTACGCGAGCTTGGCGCGGCTGCGGATGACCGCACGGGTCACTCCTTCCAACGCCACCGTGCCATCGGCAGCACAGCGCACGCTGGCGACGATCGCCGGGCGCGGGCCATCGGGGAGCAGGCTCGCCACGCCTTCGCTGAGCGCAGCGGGATAGAGCCGGGCGCGATCGTCGGGCAGATACAGCGTGAGTCCGCGCTGCCACGCCTCGGCCTCCATCGCTCCGCCGGTGGGCACGAACCAGCCGATGTCGGCCAGCGCATAGTGCAGGATCAGGTCGGCGCCTGCGGGTTCGATCGTGAACGCCTGGTCGAGATCGGTCGATGTCGCCGGGTCGAGCGTGACGAATTCGCGTTGCGTCCAGTCGGCGTGCTCGGTGGGTGCGCGGCCCTTGGTCAATTCTGCTTCGGCGAGTACTTCGGGCGGAAACGCGGCAGGAATCGCGTATTGCGTGCGGATCGCGGCTAGACCTTCGCCCAGCAGGCGGTCGGGATCGGCGAGCACCTTCATGCGATGGGGTTAGGCGAGGCTGGCGCAAAGGGAAAGCGAGCGGCTTGACCCACTCGCGTCGCCGGGCAATCTGGCAGGGTGACCGGATTCAGCCATCGCCTCGCCCGGACAGCGGATATCCCGGCCATTGCCGCGCTGATGGGGCGCGCGATCAACCAATTGCAGGCGGCGTTCCTCACGCCCGAACAGATTACGGCAAGCGCGGAAAGCATGGGACTCGACACCCAGTTGATCGACGACGGCACGTATTTTGTGATCGAGGCGGACGGCCAGTTGGTCGGGTGTGGCGGATGGAGCCGCCGG
>JANMPV010000070.1:0-3234 GCA_031370045.1 Novosphingobium sp.
GGTCCGGCGATGAGCTTGCGCACCTCGTGCTGCGATTTACCGCAGAAGCTGCAGTAAAGCGTGCTCTTGGTGTCCGATCCGGAAAGCTTGGTCATCTTCGATCCTGTGACGCCCGCGCGGGGCAAGACTCGGCGACTGTAGCCAGCAACCGCATTTTAGCAACATACGGCGCATCCGGCGCCATCATCGCCGCAATATGCCGACACTTTTAGTCAGCAGACCTTTCGGCGGGCTGAAGCGCCAGCCTTTACGCTTTCTTTCCGGCCTCCTCTCCTTCCGGCTCAACGTCGGGGCGTGATCCGAACACTTTGTCGACGATCCCGAACTCCTTGGCCTCGTCCGCTTCGAGGAACGTATCGCGATCGAGCGCCTTTTCGATCTCGGGAAGGGTCTTGCCGGTGTACTTGACGTAGAGAATGTTGAGCCGTTCGCGCAGGCGCAGGATTTCGCGCGCCTGGATCTGGATGTCGCTGGCCATGCCGCGCGCCCCGCCCGATGGCTGGTGGACCATGATCCGCGCGTTGGGCAGCGCGATCCGCATCCCCGGCTCGCCCGCGGCAAGCAGGAAGCTGCCCATCGAAGCGGCCTGGCCGATGCACACCGTGGAAACGCGCGGGCGGATGTATTGCATGGTATCGTGAATCGCCATGCCCGCGGTGACCACCCCGCCCGGCGAATTGATGTACATCGAGATATCCTTGGACGGATTCTCGCTTTCCAGGAACAGCAACTGGGCGACGATTAGCGAGGCCATCTGGTCCTCGACCTCGCCGGTCACAAATACGATCCGCTCGCGCAGCATCCGCGAAAAGATGTCGAAGCTGCGTTCGCCGCGGCTGGTGTTTTCGATCACCATCGGCACCAGCGCGCCGGTGATCGGATCGCGCGAGAAACGTCCCTGGCTAGCGTGGGCGTCGCCGCCGAACAGGTCGATCATGAAATACCCTCTCGTAACAGTCGGCGGCCTATGTCGCGACGGAGCGGGGCGAGTTCAAGAGCGTTAACCGATTGCCAGCGCAGAGCGGTGGTGAGACTGGTCCTGCCGGGTGCGCGCGGCTGCCGCGCAAGCGCCTCCGTTTGTGGAAATGGCGGTCGACAAAATCTCAAGTTCTTTCCCGGCAGTGCAGCTTGTCCGGCAAAATGCACGCCTCCTCGGGTAAAATACGGATAACATGCGAGCTGGGCGCCAATAGGGATTACACCGGGTTGCCTCATTCACTGCACTTCGCCAGGATCACACCGCTAAACCTTTCATCACGCTGCGGCACGATCCCGCGCCAGGAGGCAAGTCTATGCGTATCAATGACTTTTTCGCTGCTACCGCCGCGTTCGCACTGACCGCCGCACCAGCCTTCGCCCAGTCCGCGACGCGGGCGGTTGCTCCGCTGAAAGAGCGCAGCGAGATGGGCGGCGGATCGAGCCTGCTGATTATCGCGCTGGTCGTCGCGCTGGGGGTCGGGATCTATTTCATCACCAAGAAAGACAATAAGCCCAACAGCCCCTGACCGCGCCAACGCTGCGGGCATGAAAAAGGCGGGGAGTGATCCCCGCCTTTTTTGCGATCGGTGCCGGACCGCAGATTTACGCCTTTTTGGCGGCGGGCTTTTTATTCGCGGGCGCAGGAGTCGCGGCACTCGCGGCTTCCTCGTTTGCGGCAGTCTTGGCAGGAGCCTTCTTTGCTGCGGGTTTGGTCGCCTTGACCGGAGCCGCAGCTTCAACCTTGGCGGCGGGCTTCTTGGCCGGCTTGGGCTCTGCCGCGGTTTCCTTCTTGGCCGGGACTTTGGCCGCAGCCTTCTTGGGCTTGGCGGGCGCGGGTTCAGCCGCCGGAGTATCATCGGCTTCGATCGCCGCCTGAAGTTCGTCGCGGGTCACTTCGCGCTCGCTGATTTCGGCCTTGTCGAACAGGAAATCGACGACCTTGTCTTCATACAACGGGGCGCGCAACTGCGCGGCGGCGAGCGCGTTGGAACGAATGAACTCGACGAACCGGTCGCGATCCTCGTCGCGATACTGGCGCGCGGCTTGCTGGATCAGCATTTCCATTTCCTGCGGAGAAACCTGGACGCCGTTGGCTTGGCCGATCTCGGACAGGAGCAGGCCAAGCCGGACCCGGCGCACCGCGATCGCGCGGTAATCGTCCTTGTCGCCCTCGATCTCCAGCTTCGCCGCTGCGGGGTCCTCCTCGCTGGCAGCTTCGGTTTCGAGCTGCTGCCAGATCTGTTCGAACTCGGCCTCGACCATCGATGGCGGCACGTCGAAATCATGTGCCGCGGCAAGCTGGTCGAGCAGCGCGCGCTTCATCTGGGTGCGGGTCAGCCCGGCGCTTTCCTGCTCGATCTGGCCGCGCAGCAGCCCGCGCAGCTGCTCCATGCTCTCCAGTCCGAGTGATTTGGCGAAATCGTCGTCGAGCTTGGCCTCGCCGGCGATCTTCACCTCTTTGACGGTGACGTCGAAGGTGACGGCCTTGCCCTTGAGGTTTTCGGCCGGATAATCGGCGGGGAAGGTGATGTCGATCGTGCGCTCCTCGCCCGCCTTCATGCCGACCAGCTGCTCTTCGAAGCCGGGGATGAAGCGGCCCGCGCCGAGTTCGAGCGGGGTATCCTCACCCGCGCCTCCCTCGAACGGTACGCCGTTCAGCTTGCCGAGGAAATCGATCACCACCTGGTCGCCGGTCTCGGCCTTCTTGCCCTTCTTGGCGGCGACGAAGGTCTGCTGGCCCGAGGCGATCTTGGCGACGGACTCGTCGACTTCGGCGTCGCTCACCGGCACGGTCAGCTTTTCCAGCTTGAGCCCGGTGATGTCGGGCGCGGCGATATCGGGCAGCACTTCGAGCGCAACCGCCAGTTTGGCGTCCTTGCCCTCTTCATAGCCTTCACCCAGCGTAACTTCGGGCTGCATCGCCGGACGCAGCTTGTTGTCGCGGACCAGCTTGTCCATCGCCTCGCGGATCGCGGTGTTGAGCGCGTCCTGATGGAGCGCGGCGCCGTGCATCTTGCGCACCAGGTTGGCGGGGACCTTTCCCGGACGGAAGCCCGGCATCCGCACCGTGGGGGCGATTTTCCTGACTTCGCCTTCGACCCGCGCGGAAATCTCCCTGGCGGGGATGGTCACCGCGAAGGCGCGCTTGAGGCCATCGCTGGCGGTTTCGGCAATCTGCATTTTAGTCACGCTTTCCGTATCATCCAGCCGGGCGTGGATGGCGGCGATGGTGCGGGCGAAGGGACTCGAACCCCC
>JANMPV010000153.1:0-3494 GCA_031370045.1 Novosphingobium sp.
GACACCCGTCCCCCGCGCGAACCGCGTGGCGACCGTCCCGGCGGCGATCGTCGCCCCGGTGGCGGCGGTGGTCGCGACCGCGATCGTGGCCCCCGCCGTGATGGCGGTGGCGATCGCGGTCCGCGCCGTGACGGTGGCGGAGATCGCGACCGTGGCCCGCGCCGCGAGCGGAGCGAAGGCGGCGAGGGCGGAGGCAACCCCGACCACATGCCCGCCTTCCTGAAGACCGAAGACTGAGACCTGAAGCCCCCTCCCCTTCGCGGGGGAGGGGGCTTTCGCATATGAACCCGATGATCCATCTCGGCACCGCCCACGTCCCCGGCGGGGTCGAGATCCGGCTGTACCGGCGTGGCGACGAGTTCATGATCCTGCTGCCGCGCGACGAGCTGATGAGCTCGCGGATGCGCAATTCCGAAGAACGCCTCGCGACGATGACGCTCGAGCGGCTGGCCGGGAACCCGGCCCCGCGAATGCTGATCGGCGGTTACGGGATGGGCTTCACGCTACGCGCCGCGCTCGCCGCCGCGCCGTCGCGGGCACGGTTCACTGTCGCCGAATTGTTGCCCGAGATCGTCGAATGGGCGCGCGGGCCGATGGCCGAACTGACTGCCGGGTGCCTCGACGATCCGCGCGTCACGCTCGAAGTGCGCGACGTGGCGGAGACCATCGCCTTCGATGTCGGCCACTTCGATGCGATCCTGCTCGATGTCGACAACGGCCCCGACGGGGTGGTGCGCAAGGAAAACGACCGGCTCTATTCGCGCAGCGGTCTGGCGACGACGTTCGGCGCGCTGCGCCCCGGCGGGGTGCTGGCGGTGTGGTCGGCGGCAGACGACGCTGGCTTCACCCGCCGCCTGCGCGGTGCGGGGTTTCAGGTCGAGATGGTGACGGTCAAGGCCCGCCCCAACGGTAAAGGCCCGCGCCACGTGATCTGGTTCGCGCGGCGGCCCGGCTAAGTCACAGGATTATCCGGCGCAAAATCATCGCGACAATTCCCAGGATCAGCACCCCGCCTGCCCAGTACAGCGTCAGCCACCCCAGCCTGCGCCACCACGGCGCATCGCCCTCCGGTTCCTCCAGCCGTGGCTCAATGATAGCCATCGGTGCCGACTTTGCCGCGGAACACCCAATAAGCCCAGCCGGTGTAGCCCAGGATCAGCGGCAGGATCAGCGCGACGCCGACGATCATGAACTCCTGGCTGCGGCGCGGTGCAGCGGCTTCCCAGATCGTCACTGACGGGGGGATTAAATTGGGGTACATCGATACCCCCAGTCCGATCATACCCAGCGCAAAGATCGCCAGCGCGCTCAGGAACGCGCGCCATGGCCGTTTGGTGGCGAGCGCGCGGTGCAGGGTGAGGAAGGCGATCCCGGTCAACACCGGGACCGGCGCAACGAACCAGATCAGCGGCGACGTGAACCAGCGCTGGTAGTACACCGGAAACAGAAACGGGGTGGCCAGGCTCACCGCCACCATCAGCGCGCCGGTCGCAAACGTAGCGAGCCGGGCATAGTGATAGCCGTGCGCCTCGGCCCGCCCTTCGGTCTTGATTGCCAGCCAGCACGCACCGAGCAGGATATAACCGGCGATCACGCCCACTCCGGTCAGCAGCGAATAGAGGCTGAGCCAGTCGGTCCACCCGCCGCCATAGGCGCGGCCCGAGACCTTCACTCCCTGGATCAGCGCGCCCAGGATGATCCCCTGCGATAGCGCGGCGACGATCGATCCCGTGGTAATCGCGAAGTCCCAGAACCGGCGGTGCGCCGGATCGCGCCAGCGGAATTCGAACCCGGTGCCGCGGAACACCAGCGCCAGCAGCATCGCTACGATTAGCGGATACGTCGCGGGCATGACGATCGCGTAGGCCAGCGGGAACGCGGCAAACAACCCGCCGCCGCCCAGCACCAGCCAGGTCTCGTTGCCATCCCACACCGGGGCCACCGAGTTGAGCGCCTGGTCGCGCTCCTCGCCGTCGGACAGCGCGGGCAAGAGCATGCCGATGCCCAGGTCGAACCCGTCCATCACCACATACATGAACACCGCAAACGCGATCACCAGCGCCCACAGCGTGGTCAGATCGAAGACGATGTCCATCGGTTCAACTCCCCCCCGCCACGGCATTGTCGCGCGCGTTAAGCGCGTGGCCGCCGGCCTGAAGCCCACCCAACGGGGCCGCGCCGATAGTTGCTTCGAGCGGCTGCTCGTGCGGGTGCGGCGGGTCTGACATCAGTTTCAGGATGTACCAGATGCCGAACCCGAACACCGCGAAATAGACCACCGCGAATGCCGCCAGCGAGACCGCGACCGCAGGCGTGCCCAGCGGGCTGGCGCTCTGCGAGGTGCGCAAGAGCCCGGTGACGGTCCATGGCTGGCGTCCGACTTCGGTGGTTACCCACCCGGCGATCACCGCGACGAAGCCTGCGGGGCCAAGCGCCAGCGCGGCCCAATGCAGCGGGCGCCAGTCGTAAAGTCGGCCGCGCATCCGCGCGAGCAGGCCCCACAACCCAAGCGCAAAAATCGCAAAGCCCAGCCCGACCATGATCCGGAACGACCAGAACACGATGGCGACGGGCGGCTGATCCTCCCGCGGGACGGTGTCGAGGCCTTTCAATGGCGCGTTCAGATCGTGCTTGAGGATCAGCGACGAAGCCTTGGGCACCTCGATCGCATAGCGCACCGTTTGCGCGTCCTGATCGGGAATCCCGAACAGGATCAGCGGCGCACCATCGGGGTGGCTCTGAAAGTGGCCCTCCATCGCCATGACCTTGACCGGCTGGTGCTCCAGCGTGTTGAGACCGTGCATGTCGCCGATGAAGATCTGCGCCGGGGCGACGATTGCGGCCATCCACATCGCCATCGAAAACATGGTGCGCACTTGCAGAGTGTCGTTGCGGTGCAACAGGTGCCACGCGCCGACCCCGCCGACCACCAGCGCAGTTGTCAGGTAGGCCGCGGTCACGGTGTGGGCGAAGCGGAACGGGAAGCTGGGGTTGAAGATGATCGCCAGCCAGCTCGGCCCTGGCAGAAACGCGCCGTTCGCACCGATCACATAGCCGGTCGGGGTGTGCATCCAGCTGTTGGCGCTCAGGATCCAGAACGCCGAAATCGCGGTGCCGACCGCAACCATGCAGGTTGCGGCGAAGTGCAGGCCCTTGCCGACCCGCTTCAACCCGAACAGCATGACGCCGAGGAACCCGGCCTCGAGGAAGAACGCGGTCAGCACTTCGTAGGCCATCAATGGCCCGATCACCCCGCCCGCCTTGTCCGAGAACACCGCCCAGTTGGTCCCGAACTCGTAGCTCATCACCACCCCCGAAACGACGCCCATCGCGAACGCCACCGCGAAGATCCGCAGCCAGTAGCGGTAGAGATCGAGGTACAGTTCCTTGCCGGTCTTGAGCCACAGCCCCTCGAGCACCGCGAGGAAGCTGGCCAGCCCGATCGAGAACGCCGGGAAGATGAAGTGAAAGCTCACCGTAAAGGCGAACTGGGC
>JANMPV010000154.1:0-1960 GCA_031370045.1 Novosphingobium sp.
GCCGGAAGGATCGTCGCCGGGATCACCGGGGCGAGCTTTTCGGCGGCTTATGCCGCGATTGCCGACATCACCCCGCCCGAAAAGCGCGCCGCCAGTTTCGGCACGATGGGCATGGCGTTCGGGTTCGGGTTCATTGCCGGCCCCGCGCTGGGCGGCCTGCTCGGCACGATCGGCCCGCGCGTGCCATTCTATGCCGCGGGCGGGCTGGCGATTGCCAATTTCCTGTTCGGTCTGGTGTTCCTGCGCGAGACGCTGGCACCCGAAAATCGCCGCCCGTTCGAGTGGCGCCGCGCCAACGCCTTTGCCGCGCTCAAGGCGCTGCGCGGGCAAAGCAGCAGCGTGATGTGGCTGGTCGCCGCGCTGGGCGTGTGGCAGCTCGCGCATACCGTGTATCCGGCGATCTGGACCTATTTCGCGATGGCGGCCTATGGCTTCGACGTCAAGCAGGTCGGGCTGGCGCTGGCGGTGGTCGGGCTGAGCAGCGCGCTGGTTCAGGGGCTGGGCCTGCGCTGGGTTGCGCCGCGGCTGGGCGAGCGCGCCGCAGTGATGCTGGGCGTGGCGGGGTTCGCGATTTCCGCCGTACTCTACATGATCGCGACCAGCACCGCGATGGTCTATGGCGCGATCTTGATCGGCAGCCTGCAGGGCTTCATCGCCCCCTCGATCCAGGCGATCAACAGCCGCGCGGTGGACGCGCGCAGCCAGGGCGAGTTGCAGGGCGCGACGCAAAGCATTGGCAGCATCGCCCAGATCGTCGCCCCGCCGCTTTATGCCGGGGCCTTCGCCAAGTTCAACGGACCGGGAGCGATTGCACAGATCCCGGCGATGCCGTTGCTGATCGCTGCGGGGTTCTCGCTGGTCGGGTTCGTCCTGTTCCGCGCCGGGCTGCGGCGGTTGCCGCCGCAGACCGCAAAGCCTGCGGCGGCATGATCGCATTCAGGCTGCGGCTTTCCCCGCGGCCTGGATGAACTGCCAGACTTCGGAATCAAAGCCCGGGCTCGGCGGCTGGCCGGCGGTGTGCTCGGCCCACTTGGGCATATTATCGTACATCTTGCTTACGCCTTCCATCATCGCTGGGGTGGCCATGGCGGTGAACGGCGCTAGCAGCGCCGTCCATTCCCGCCGCAGCGCCTGCGCCGCTTCGCTTGCCGGATCGAGCGGAAGGGCCGCCTTGATCCGGGCACCAAGCTCGGCCCATTGCGCCGAATAGGCTTCCTGGTCGAAGCCTTCGATACACGGCAGTTGGGCGAAATCTGCCTTGGCCTGATCGGACAAGTACGGGGCGCTGGCGGCGTCCCATTGTTGCTTTTGGGTCATGATCGTACTTCCATTGCGAATGAGCGAGCAGAGCGTCGCGGCATCAAGGGGCTCGCCACCCTCGACGCGGGACAAGGCGGTGCGCAGCAGGGCGGCGGCTTCGGAAAGCTCGGCGCGCTGCTGTTCGACGGTTTCGAGCTGGATTTGCAGTATTGCAGGCGTAGCGATGCCGCGCCCGGATAGGATCTGGCCGATCGCCGCCAAGCTGAAGCCCGCGCGCTTGAGCGCCAGCAGCTGCCCCAGCCGCTCCAGATCGGCGGGCGCATAAAGCCGCCGCCCCGATCCGGTGCGCAACGGCCGAACCAGCCCGCGCGCCTCGTAGAAGCGCAAGGCGCGACTGGTCAGCCCGGTGCGCCGGACCACTTCATCGATGGGGAGCGAATCGGGCATGAGCGGCTTGTAGCGGTTGACGTTGGGTCAACTTCAAGCGGGAAAATGCGGTGGGTGTTGAGCGTCAACGAAAAGGGCGACACGATTGCTCGTGCCGCCCCTCCCGATCACGGATGCTTCAAGACACCCGCAAAACTTGGAATGCTTACTTGATCTCGACGGTGCCGCCGGCGGCTTCGACCTTGGCCTTGATCTCTTCGGCCTCGGCCTTGTTGACGCCTTCCTTGATCGCCTTGGGGGCGCTCTCGACGAG
>JANMPV010000209.1:0-2583 GCA_031370045.1 Novosphingobium sp.
GCGCGTTTGTGCAAGAGGGTGCTGCGACATGGCCAACGTCACCGTGATCGGCGCCCAGTGGGGCGACGAGGGCAAAGGCAAGATCGTCGACTGGCTCGCCAGCCGCGCCGACGCGGTCGTCCGCTTTCAGGGCGGGCACAATGCCGGACACACGCTGGTCGTGGGCAACCAGACCTACAAGCTCAGCCTGCTGCCCAGCGGCATCGTCACCGGCACCCTGAGCATCATCGGCAATGGGGTGGTACTCGACCCGTGGCACTTGCGCGAGGAGATCGCCAAGCTCGAAGGCCAGGGTGTGGTGATCAACGCCGAGAACTTTGCTATCGCCGACAACTGCGCGCTGATCCTCCCCTTGCACCGCGACCTTGATGGCTTGCGCGAAGAGGCCGCAGGGTCGGGCAAGATCGGCACCACCGGGCGCGGGATCGGCCCGGCTTATGAGGACAAGGTCGGGCGGCGCGCGATCCGGGTGTGCGATCTGGCGCATCTCGACGCGCTCGACCCCCAGCTCGACCGATTGTGCGCCCACCACGACGCCTTGCGCGCCGGGTTCGGTCAGCCGCCGGTCGACCGCGCCGGACTGCTTGAGGCGCTGCGCGAGATCGCACCGTCGGTGCTGCAATATGCACAACCGGTGTGGAAACGGCTCAAGAAAGTGCGCAAGGCAGGCGCGCGGGTGCTATTCGAGGGCGCGCAAGGGGTGATGCTCGATGTCGACCACGGGACTTACCCGTTCGTCACGTCGTCCAACACCGTCAGCGGCAGTGCGGCGAGCGGATCGGGGCTGGGGCCCAACGCCACCGGGTTCGTGCTGGGGATCGTCAAAGCCTATACCACCCGCGTCGGCGGCGGCCCGTTTCCGACCGAGCTGGGCCCAGATGGACCTGACGGGGCCACCGGCCAGAAGCTGGGCGAGCGCGGGCACGAGTTCGGCACCGTCACAGGTCGCAAGCGCCGCTGCGGCTGGTTCGATGCGGTGCTGGTGCGCCAGTCGTGCGCGATCAGCGGCGTGACCGGGATCGCGCTGACCAAGCTCGACGTGCTCGACGGGTTCGACACGGTTCGGATCTGCACCGGCTATCGCCTGCGTGGCAAGATCCTCGACTACCTCCCCAGCCATTCCGCCGACCAGGCCGCCGTCGAGCCGATCTACGAAGAGATGGACGGCTGGCGCGAGACCACCGCCGGCGCGCGCAGCTGGGCCGATCTCCCCGCGCAGGCGATCAAGTACATCCAGCGCGTCCAGGAACTGATCGAGACCCCGGTCGCATTGGTCTCGACGAGCCCCGAACGCGAAGATACGATCCTGGTGCGTGACCCGTTCATGGATTAGCCTTTTGGCGCTGCTGGCGCTGTCCGGGTCCGCCGCGGCGCAGGACGCCGGTGACGTGGACCTTGCCCAGGTAGACCTCATTCGCGTCGACAAGTCGGACCGGACCCTCACGCTCTATGCCCAGGGCCGCGCGCTGCGCACTTACACCGGCATCCAGCTCGGCGACGAACCCGTCGGCGCCAAGCGCTTCCAGGGCGACGAGCGCACGCCCGAGGGACGCTACACCATCGACTACGGCAATCCCGGCAGTGCCTATCACCTGTCGCTCCATATCTCGTACCCCGACCGCGCCGATCGCGCCTACGCCCGCGCGCAGGGGCGCTCACCGGGCGGCGACATCTTCATCCACGGCCAGCCCAACGGCTATGGCACGAGGGTCGAAGGCGACTGGACCGACGGCTGCATCGCGCTGGCCGATGCGGAGATCGAGGAGCTGTGGGGCCTGGTGGGTGATGGCACTGCCATCGAGATCGTTCCCTAAACAGCAATCATTCTTGACATAACCCCGTTATGTTCTACTTCTGTTCACTCCTTGATTCGGGAGCTCGGCGGCATGGTTCAGGCACTCGCACGGTTCGGTTCGGTCCACGACGATGCCCCGGTCTACCAGGCGGGGCATCTCCCGCTGGCGGTCGCGGTCTATGCCGACCGGACCCGGTTGCGCGACGAGATGGCCGAGGATGCGGTCGCGGCGGGGTTCAGGCTGACCCGCGGCGGCACCCTGGCGGCGCTGCACGGCGACGAGGCCAATCCGCCGGGTGCCAATCCGCTCGGCGAGGTCGTGCTGATCGATGCCCCGGTGACCGACGGGGCGACGCTGGCCGCGCTCGCCCGGATCGACATTCGTGCCGCGCACGCGGGCGCGCAGCTGGTTGTCTCGACCAGCCTTGCCGCGCTCGACGACGTGTTCGGGTGCCTCGATCAGTCGGGCGCGCAAGTGCTGGTCGATCCCACCCGCGCCGAACGCGTGATCGCGCTCGGTCGGGTGCTCGCAAGCATGCCGCGCGGGCGGGTGCGCGAGCTGACCGAGGACGACCGGCTAACCCTGCTGCGGCTGACCGAGCAGGTCGGCCTGCTCGCCGAGCGGCTCGACCGGCTCGGCGCGCCGGTCGAGGCTGCGCGCGAGCTTGGGGGCGGTGGCCTGCGGCTCGCCAGCCCGGCGATTTCGTTCGCCGGTGCGCCCGTTGACGATGGTTCGGAGCGGTTGGTCCGCGCCCCGCGTCCGGGCCTGCCCGATCCGCGGCTCATCC
>JANMPV010000271.1:0-5255 GCA_031370045.1 Novosphingobium sp.
CCGACGGGTCCATCGCCAGTTTGCCGTTGAACAGCTCGGTTGCCGGAGCATGGCCGATCGCCACGAACGCGCCGTCGGTGGCGAACGTGCTCGCCTCACCGGTTACGGTGTCGGTCAGCGCCAGCCCGGTCAGCCCGCCAGCCAATGGATCGCCGAGGAAACGATCGACCTTCTGGTTCCACATCACCCGAATGTTGGGGTGCGCGAACAGCCGGTCCTGGAGGATGCGCTCGGCGCGCAAGTGGTCGCGGCGGTGGATCAGGGTGACTTCGGGCGAATGGTTGGTGAGGTACAGCGCTTCTTCGACCGCGGTGTTGCCGCCGCCGATCACTGCCACCTTTTTGCCGCGATAGAAGAACCCGTCGCAGGTCGCGCAGGCCGAAACGCCCTTGCCGGCCAATTCGCCCTCGCCCGGCACGCCGAGCCACTTGGCCTGCGCCCCGGTAGCGATGACCAGTGTTTCGCCCTCATAGACATCGCCGCCGTCGCCGATCGCGCGGAACGGTGGGCCCGCCAGGTCGATCGAGACGATCGTGTCCCACAGCATCCGTGTGCCGACATGCTCGGCCTGCGCCTGCATCTGCTCCATCAGCCACGGGCCTTGAATCACATCGCGAAAGCCGGGGTAGTTCTCGACATCGGTGGTGATTGTCAGCTGCCCGCCGGGCTGAAGCCCCTGCACCACGATCGGCTTGAACCCCGCGCGTGCGCCATAAATCGCCGCCGACATCCCTGCCGGTCCCGATCCGACGATCAGCATGCGCGTGGTATGAGTGGCCATCGTTCCCTCCGTGAGCGGGCGAGATAGGGGCGGGGCGCTGGAATTGCGAATCTCGGGCAGGCAATTTTCCCCAGTGGGGAGCGAAATCCTAAGCCAGCAGGTTGGCGCGTATCGCCGCGGTCTGCCCGGCTCCGATCCCGAGCACCTCTTCCAAATAGCGGTCGTAACTGCCGTGCCGCGCGCGAATCGCATCCAGCCCGGCCGAAATATACTCAGGTGCGACCGACATCAGCGCGAGCACCGCCGCGTCGTCCATTTGCGGGCCGTATTTGGCGCGCACTGTATCGGCCCCCAATGCCAGCCGCCCGGCAAGATCGGTCGCAACATTGGTCAGCAGGTAATCTGCCATGGCGTCGTCGGGATGGACCCCGAGCGCGTGGTGGGTCAGCCATGCCGCCAGCCCGGTGCGGTCCTTGCCCGCAACGCAATGGAGCAGGACCGGACCCCGACCCTCGGCCAATTCGGCGAAATACAGTTTCATCGACGCGACCAGCACCGGTCGCCACGGCATGCCCTCGTTGAGGCGGACCATCGCTGCGCGCGATTCGGCGCCGGTGCGCACGCCCAACGCCGCCGATTCGTGCGCGGCCGCGCCGGCCAGGCCAGCGGTTTCGCCTGGCTCGAACAAGACCTTGGCGGGAAATTCCGGATGGCGGGCGCAAGGAAAGGCGCTTCGCTCGCTGTCACCGCGCAAGTCGATCACCGCAGTGAGGCCAAGCGCCGCCACGTGCTCGAGGTCGGCAACGGTGGCCTGGTGATGATGGCCCGAGCGCCACAGCGTCTTGCGCTTGACGGTCGCTCCGCCAGCAGCCGCGTAACCGCCATAGTCACGGAAGTTGCGAATGCCTTCGAGCGGGAGAATGCGGTCATGGTCCATCGCCGCAGCCCTAGCGACGCACCGGCGGCTGGACAATGGCCTGGCGCGGACGCAGGAAATGGCAAAATGTGAGAGGAAGCCCCCGATGGACACCCGCCACTTGGTCGATCCCGAAGTCTGGCCGATCGTCGAAATGCTGCCATTTCGCGATTTCGACCGCGCAACGCTCGATCTCGCGCGCGCCGATGCGGCGGGACGCTTCGCCGACCTGGCCGAACAGCCGCTTGCGGCTACGGTTCGCACAGCACAGCGCGCCGATGGCAGCACGATCGAGCTTTACCACTTCGACCCCAACCCCGGCGCACAGGGCCAGGCCGCGCTGTATCACGTCCACGGCGGCGGGATGATCCTGGGGACCGCCAAGGACATGCAAGCTGGTCCCTCGGCCATGGCCGCGGCGTTGGGGATTCCTGTGATCTCGGTCGAATACCGCCTGGCCCCCGAAACCCCCTTCCCCGGCCCGCAGCAGGATTGCCTCGATGGTCTGGCCTGGCTGGCGGCGCATGCGGCGGAATTGGGGATCGACCCGGCGCGCATCGCCATCGTCGGTGAGAGCGCGGGCGGCGGGCTGGCCGCGGCGACCGCACTGATGGCGCGCGACACCGGCGGGCCGAAACTGGCCGCGCAAGTCTTGGTCTATCCCATGCTCGACCACCGCACCGGCAGCAGGGCGTGCCGCTGGAACAACCGCAGCACCGGCGAATTCCTGTGGAACCGCGCGGCCAACCAATTCGGCTGGGAGGCGCTTCGCGGCGACTATCCCGCCGAGGATGCGCGCAAGGGCTGGTTTTCGCCCGCGCTGGCCGAAGACCTCTCGGGCCTGCCACCGACGCTGCTCCTGACCGGCAGCCTCGACTTGTTCTTCGACGAAGACCTCGATTACGCGCGGCGACTGGTCGATGCCGGGGTGGCGGTCGAACTCCACAGCTATCCCGGCGCGATCCATGCCTTCAACATGATGGCGGAGGCCGCGATCAGCCAGGCGTTTACGCGCGACATGCTGGGCGGGATCGCGCGGCTGTTGAAACTGGGGGCCTAACCCTACCCCGCCGGCATCACCCGGCCCAGGAATTCGATCACTGCAGCGTTGAACTCGTCGTTGCGGTCGCCTGCGACCATGTGCCCCGCACCGCGGATATCGGCGACTTCGAGCCCGGGGATACGGCGGCGCAAGTCGGCGACGCCGTCGTCGTCGACAATATCGCTCTTCATCCCGCGGACCAACAGGGTGGGGATGCGATCGGTCCAGTCGGCCGCGTCCATGATCCCCAGCAGACGGCGCGGATCGCCGCGCATGTCCTGCATCATCCGCGGATCCCAATGCCAGCGATAGCGCCCGTCGTCGCCCAACCGCAGGTTCTTGTGGAGCCCCGACAGATCCTTGGGCCGCGGCCGGTCGGGATAATACGCCGAGATCGCGTCTGCCGCCTCTTCCAGGCTGGCGAAACCGTTTGGGCTGGCCCCCATGAAGCCACGCACTTTGTCGGCCCCCGCCAGATTCATTTTGGGGACGATATCGACCAGCACGATCGCCGCGGGAGCGAGGCCGAGGGTGGCCGCAACCAGCGCAGTGACCCCGCCCATCGACGCGCCGACCAGCGCGAACGGACGCGAGCCGACCACAGTGACGTCGCGCAGGTTCGCTGCGCGGGACTCCATTGTGTAGTCGCCGTCGCGCGACCAATCGCTGTCGCCGTGCCCGAGCAGATCATAGTTGATCGCGAAATAGCCGGTTTGGGCCAGCTGCAGCTCGCACTTGTCCCACGAATGCCGCGTCTGCCCGCCGCCATGGCCGAGGATGACGGTGGGCGCGCCCACTGGACCGGCGACGTCGGCGGCAATGGTCAGACCGTCGGTGGTCGGAATGCGGATCGTCTGCGGTTGGTCGTGCCCCATGCCCCTGCCTTGGCGGGAAGCGGCGGGGCGGTCAATCGGGCCAGTGCGCGTTCATTGCTTCCCAGCTCAGCCGGACCAGCGCTTCGAGCGTGTCGAGGTCCACGTCCGCAAGCCGGTTGATGTAAAGGCACGATTTGCCGGTTTTGTGCTTGCCGAGCGTCGCGAACAGCGCGTCGGCTTCGGATCGGCGATCGACATAGGTGCCCATCAGATAGATCGTCAACGCGGGCTTGCGCGGGCTGAACCCGGCGCGGGCTGCGGCTCCCTCGCGTCCGCTCTCGTACCTGTAGCTATAGCTGCCATAGCCGACGATGCTCGGCCCCCACATTTTCGGCTCGCAGCCGGTGACCTTGCGGTGCAGCGCATCGAGTACCCCAGCCTCCTCGCGCCGCCGGGGATCGGGCACGACTGCAATGAAATCGGCAACGTCCACTTCGGTCGCCACCGTCTTGAGCACCGCCTTGGCCATCGCCCCCTCCCTTGCCGCGCACGCAGCCATCGCATACGGCGCGCGCCGGGCGAACCTACAGGAAACCGCGCATGTCCGATATCAAGAAGGCCGATTTCAAGAAGGTGGTCCTCGCCTATTCGGGCGGGCTCGACACCAGCGTTATCCTCAAGTGGCTGCAAGTCACTTATGGCTGCGAGGTGGTTACGTTCACCGCCGATCTCGGCCAGGAAGGCGAACTCGAACCCGCACGCGCCAAGGCGGTGCTGATGGGGGTCAAGCCCGAGCACATTTACATCGACGACTTGCGCGAGGAGTTCGTCCGCGATTTCGTGTTCCCGATGATGCGCGCCAATGCCCGTTATGAGGGCGATTATCTGCTCGGCACCTCGATCGCGCGCCCGCTAATTTCCAAGCGTCTGGTCGAAATCGCGCGCGAAACCGGCGCCGATGCGGTCGCCCATGGCGCCACCGGCAAGGGCAACGACCAGGTCCGCTTCGAACTGGGCGTCGCCGCGCTCGCGCCCGACCTCAAGGTCATCGCCCCGTGGCGCGAATGGGACCTGACCAGCCGCACCGCACTGATCGCCTGGGCCGAAGCGCACCAGATCCCGGTGCCCACCGACAAACGCGGCGAATCGCCGTTTTCGACCGACGCCAACCTGCTCCACACCAGCAGCGAGGGCAAAGTGCTCGAGAATCCGTGGGAGGAAGTGCCCGACTACGTCTTCTCGCGCACCGTGAACCCCGAGGACGCCCCCGACGCGCCCGAATATATCACGATCGATTTCGAACGCGGCGACGGGGTGGCGCTGAACGGCACCGCGATGTCGCCCGCAACGCTGCTGACCGCGCTCAACACGCTGGGCTGCAAGCACGGGATCGGGCGGCTCGATCTGGTCGAGAACCGCTTCGTGGGCATGAAATCGCGCGGGATGTATGAGACGCCGGGCGGCGAAATTTACGCCCGGGCACATCGCGGGATCGAGCAGATCACGCTCGATCGCGGCGCGGCGCACCTCAAGGATGAGCTGATGCCCAAGTATGCCGAGCTGATCTACAACGGCTTCTGGTTCGCGCCCGAGCGCGAAATGCTGCAGGCGGCGATCGATCACAGCCAGGCCAGGGTCAACGGCACAGTGCGGCTCAAGCTCTACAAGGGGATGGCTTCGGTGGTGGGGCGCAAATCGCCCAACTCGCTCTACTCGGAACGGCACGTGACGTTTGAGGATGATGCCGGAGCCTACGATCAG
>JANMPV010000279.1:0-5892 GCA_031370045.1 Novosphingobium sp.
CGGCCCAGGCCGATGTGCGCGGCGATGCAGTGACCCCGGTTCCGGGGGGCAACCGCTTCGACGTTGTGATCCGCCAGCGCGATGGAGCATCCCGGCGGATCGAAGGGATCGAGATGCCAATGCCAGGGCGTCACAACGTGCAGAATGCGCTCGCGGCGGTTGCGGTGGCGCTGGAGTTGGGCTGCGCGGATGCGGTGATCCAGCAGGGCTTCGCCAAGTTCGCGGGGGTCAAGCGGCGCTTCACCAACGTCGGCGAGGTAGCAGTCGGTTTTGGGGCTGCAACAATCATCGACGATTACGCGCACCACCCGGTCGAAATCCGTGCGGTGCTCTCTGCCGCACGCGAGGGTGTGAAGGGAAGGGTGATCGCGGTGGTCCAGCCGCACCGGTTCACCCGCCTGCGCGATTTGATGGACGATTTCCAGGGTGCCTTCAACGACGCCGACGTGGTCTACGCTGCGCCGGTCTACGCCGCTGGCGAAGCGCCGATCGCGGGCGTGGATTCGGACGCGCTGGTCGCCGGACTCAAGGCGCGCGGTCATCGCGCTGCGGCAACGGTGGCCGGGTCGGGCGAACTGGCCGAGGCCTTGGCGGGTACGCTGGAACCGGGCGACATGGTCGTCTGCCTTGGCGCGGGCGATATCACCAAGTGGGCCGCCGGGCTGGCCGAAGCGGTCGGCGCGCTGGGGAGCAAGGTGGCGTGAGTGGGGCTGGCCTTGGTGTGCGTGCTTCGACAGGCTCAGCACAAGCGGGTCTTCACATTAATTCCAGTTCCAAACCCGCTCAAGCTGAGCCTGTCGAAGCACGTGCGCTAAGCTCCCCGCAGGGCAAGCTCACACCCAACGCTCCGCTCGCCCCCTTGGTGTGGTTCAAGTCGGGTGGTCCTGCCGAGTGGCTGTTCGAACCCAAAGACCTCGCCGACCTTCAGAACTTCCTGCGCGATCTCGATCCCGCAACCCCGGTGATGGCCCTTGGCCTTGGCTCCAACTTGATCGTTCGCGACGGTGGTGTACCCGGCGTGGTCGTCCGGCTGGGCAAGGCTTTCGCCAAAGTCACCGCGCTCGACGCAACGACTCTCGATTGCGGCGGCGGTGCCACGGGCATCCTCGTCTCCTCCACCGCGCGCGACCACGGCATCGCGGGCCTTGAATTCCTCCGCTCGATCCCTGGCACCGTGGGCGGGTTCGTGCGGATGAACGGCGGGGCTTATGGCGGCGAGGTCAGAGATATCCTGATCGACTGCGACGTCGTCCTGCGATCGGGCGAACTGGTAACGCTGGCGGTGGCAGACCTGGAGTACACCTATCGCCACTCCAAACTGCCCGCAGGCGCGATTGTCGTCGCCGCACGCTTCCGCGGGCGACCGGGCGAACCAGCCGCGATCCAGGCCGAGATGGACCGCATCGCCGCGAGCCGCGAGGCCAGCCAGCCGCTGCGCAGTAAGACGGGCGGCTCGACGTTCAAGAACCCTGTTGGCCACAAGGCCTGGCAACTGGTCGATGCTGCGGGCTGCCGCGGGCTGAGCGTGGGCGGGGCACAAGTAAGCGAAAAGCACACCAACTTCCTGATCAATACCGGCACCGCGACCAGCGCAGATATCGAGGCGCTGGGCGACGAAGTGTGGCGGCGGGTTAAGGCGAATTCTGGCGTGGAACTGGAGTGGGAGATTCAGCGGGTGGGGAAGCCGTGAGCCTCGCCAGCCAAATCCTCCCCGGCACGGGGAGGTGCCCCCTCGAGGGGGCGGAGGGGGCCCCTCTCTCCACAAACCTTACGTCAATCGAGAGGTGGGACCCCTCCGTCCCTGCGGGCCACCTCCCCGTTTCGGAGAGGAATTGCGTATGACTCTCCCCAAACTCCATGTCGCGGTCCTGATGGGCGGCTGGTCGTCCGAACGCTCCGTATCGCTGATGAGCGGCAACGGTGTGGCCGATGCGCTTGAATCGCGTGGCCACAAGGTCACCCGGATCGACATGGACCGCGATGTTGCAGCGCGGCTGGCCGAAGCCAAGCCCGACGTGGTGTTCAATGCGCTCCACGGCACGCCGGGCGAGGACGGGACGGTGCAAGGGATGATGGATCTGATGGGGCTGAAATACACCCATTCAGGGCTCGCCACTTCGGTCATCGCGATCGACAAGGAGCTGACCAAGCATGCGCTGGTCCCCCACGGCATCCCGATGCCCGGCGGGCGGATCGTCGCGGCTGAGGAGCTGTACGAACGCGATCCGTTGGCGCGGCCCTATGTGCTCAAGCCGGTCAACGAAGGCTCGTCGGTGGGCGTGGCGATTATTACCAATGAGGGAAACTACGGCAATCCCATCGGGCGCGATGTGGCGGGTCCATGGCAGAAGTTTACGCATCTGCTTGCCGAGCCGTTCATCCGCGGCAAGGAATTGACCACCGCCGTCATTGCAGACCGCGCTCTCATGGTCACCGAGCTCAAACCCAAAACCGGGTTCTACGATCTCGACGCCAAGTACACCGAGGGGCTGACCGAACACGTCTGCCCCGCCGAAATTCCCGACGAAATCACCGAAGCGTGCAAGGACATCGCCTTGCGCGCCCACCGCCTGCTGGGGTGCAAGGGCACCAGCCGTTCTGACTTCCGGTGGGACGACGAGCAGGGGGTTGAAGGGCTGTTCCTGCTCGAGGTCAACACCCAGCCCGGGATGACCCCGCTCAGCCTGGTGCCCGAACAGGCGCGCCACTGCGGGCTGGAATACGCCGATTTGGTTGAAGCTATTGTCGCCGACGCGCTGGGGACAGCCGCCGATGGTATGGGAATGGGGGCTAAGGGGGGCTGATGGCGCAGACAATCAGGCGCGGCGGCAAGGGCGTAAGACGCGCTGCCGCGACGCGTACCACGCAGGCGAAGGTGGCGAGGGCGAAGGCTACCACCGGCTCCGCGCTTGACCGGGCAATGGGCGCACTGCCGCTCAGCGAGACCCGCCTCCACCAGATATTCCTCGCCGCGATCCTGGGCGGTGCGGTGGTCTTGGCGTGGATGGTGGCGAGCTTTGCCGGGGTTCCGGCGATGGCCAGCGCGCAACTGGCGTTCCTGGCGCGCGACGCCGGGTTCGAGGTCCGCCGCGTCGAAGTCCGCGGGGTCAAGCGGATGAACGAGCTCAAGGTCTATGAAAAGGCGCTGGGCGAGCGCGAGCGGGCGATGCCGCAGGTCGATGTCGCGGCGCTGCGGGGCGAGCTGCTCGAGCTATCGTGGGTCGAGGATGCGCGGGTTTCGCGTCAGTTGCCCGATACCCTGGTAATCGACATCGTCGAGCGGACACCGCGTGCGGTGCTCAAGAAGCCGGGACGCTATGTGTTGATCGACGCTTCGGGGCACGAGCTGGAGCCGGTCCGTGCTGATCGTGCCAAGGGTATGCTGGCGTTGTCAGGGCCGGGCGCGGGACGGCAGATCGGCGAACTCGATCGCCTGCTCGAAGCTGCACCAGCGCTGAAACCCCAGGTGCGCGAGGCCGAATGGATCGGCAACCGTCGCTGGAACCTCACCTTCAAGACCGCCCAGGTGCTCGCGCTGCCGCAGGGCGATCAGGCTTCGGCTTCGGCGCTGGTCAGCTTCGCCAAGCTCGACGGGGTCAACCGCCTGCTCGGCGGCCAGGTCGCCTATTTCGACATGCGCGCGGCGGATCGCATCTACCTGCGGGTTCCGGGACGTGCGGTGGAGGCAGCGAAAAGCGCTGCTGCTGCCAAGACAGCCGCTGGCAGAGATACTGCTGGCAAAGATTCCGGAGCGAAGAACTGACATGGCCAGCCGCGCAATCCCCCAGCGCCACGGCGCGCCCAAGATCGTCAAGGTCTTCGGCGCGGTCAATATCGGCTCGTTCCGGGTTTCGGCGATGATCGTCGGGCTTTCGGAATCGGGCGAGATGATCGTTCTGGGATCGGGCCACCGCGTCAGCCAGGGGGTCAAGCGCGGCTATGTCACCGATATGCAGGCCGCCACCCACGCGGTGCGCGATGCGATCGAACGGGCCGAGAAGATCGCCGGGGTCTCGCTCCAGTCGGTCTGGATCGGCTGCTCGGGCGCGGGGCTGGCGAGCACGCTGGCGCGGGTCGAGGTCGATATCGGGGGGCGCCGGATCGAGGCCGACGATGTCGAGCACCTGCTGGTTGCCGGGCGCGACGTGATCCAGCCCGACGGACGGATGGTGCTCCACGCCCAGCCCGCGCACTACACACTCGATGGCGCGCACGGCGTTTCCAACCCCAAGGGCCTCCATGCCGAGCGACTGGCGGTCGATATCCACGTGATGCTGGCCGACGGTGCACCGGTGCGCAACCTCACCGAATGCGTCCAGAACGCGCATCTCGAGGTCGAGGCGGTGGTCGGATCGCCGGTTGCCGCGGGACACGCCTGCCTGACCCCCGAAGAGCGCGAACTGGGCGTGGCGTTGATCGAGTTCGGCGGCGAGGTGACCAACGTCTCGGTCTATGCCAGCGGCATGCTGCTGGGGATGACCGCGATCCCGTTCGGATCGGGCGACGTCACCGATGCCATCGCCAGCGCCTTCGGGATTCGCCGCTACCAGGCCGAGCGGCTCAAATGCGTCCACGGCTCGGCCATCGCCAGCCCGACAGACCACCGCGAGATGATACCGGTCAACGCCCCCAACGATCCCGAACCCGGCTCGCTTGGCGCAGGGCCGGTCGCGCGCCACGCCGATGACAAGAACCGCATTCCGCGTGCTGAGCTGGTTTCGGTGATGACCGTGCAACTGGGACAGTGGATGGAGGAAGTCGGCCGCGCGCTCAAGGCGCTGGGGTTTACCGGCCAGCGTGGTCAACAGATCGTCCTCACCGGCGGCGGCGCGGAACTGCCGGGCCTCGCCGATTTTGCGCAAGGCGCGCTGGGCAAGCCCACCCGGATCGGCAAGCCGCCGCAGATGACCGGCCTGCCCGAAGCGCACGCCACCCCTGGGTTTGCCACGCTGGCCGGGCTGGTGCTGTATGCTGCGGCGGACCCCGTGGACATCCGCAGCGGTGGGCCGAAATACACGCCGACCACGAAGTACACCGGGGTTGCGCTGGCCGGGCGGGTAGTCCGCGCGCTGAAGGAGTATTTCTAGTCGTGTGCGAAGTGCCGATCACGCCTGTGGAAAAGGTTAATTTGCCTTTGCGTCGCCGAATCGTTCCGTGCCAAGCTGAAATCAAGGTTTTACGTGGCGTCGCGCCACATTCGGGGAGACCCTCATGAGCATCAATATCGGCCCGCCCAAAGTGGACGAACTGCGCCCCCGGATTACCGTGATCGGGGTCGGCGGCGCGGGCGGCAACGCCATCGCCAACATGATCAAAGCGGATATCGAGGGGGTCGACTTCATCGTCGCCAACACCGATGCCCAGGCGCTCAACAATTCGATCTCGGAACACCGCATCCAGCTGGGGCCTGACATCACCCAGGGGCTGGGCGCCGGTTCGCGCCCCGAAGTCGGCCGTGCCGCCGCCGAGGAAACGCTCGACCAGGTCGAGCGCGCGCTCGAAGGCACGCACATGTGCTTTATCGCTGCTGGCATGGGCGGAGGCACCGGCACCGGCGCTGCTCCGGTCATCGCCAAGGCCGCGCGCGATCGTGGGGTGTTGACCGTGGGGGTTGTTACCAAGCCGTTCCTGTTCGAGGGCACCCGCCGGATGCGTGCCGCGGAGGCCGGGATCGAGGAGCTGCAAAAGCATGTCGATACCCTGATCGTCATTCCCAACCAGAACCTGTTCCTGGTCGCCAAGGCCGAGACCACGTTCAAGGAAGCCTTCACGCTGGCCGACGAGGTGCTCCAGCAGGGGGTGCGCTCGATCACCGACCTGATGGTCATGCCGGGCCTGATCAACCTCGATTTCGCCGATGTCCGCTCGGTCATGGCCGAAATGGGCAAGGCG
>JANMPV010000280.1:0-1951 GCA_031370045.1 Novosphingobium sp.
AGGTTGCCGGTGGTCACGGTGCCGGTGGAGCTGCCGATCGCGATCTTGCGCAGGCCGCTGGCTGGCGCGGAGGGTGAGGTTCCCGCGTTGACATTGCCCAGCGTGATGTTGCTGCCTGCGGCCAAAATCGCGCGGTCGCCGACGATGATGTTGGCGGTGTTGAGCGTGGTTCCCGCGACCAGCACCGCTGAACCGCTGGCCAGCGTCAATCCGGAAATGCTCAGCGCCTGGAGCGTGTTGGCCTGGATTACGGTCGTCGTCACGGGGCCGGCGATCGTGACCGGGCCGCCCGTCGCGACCGGGTTCACTGCAAAGATTGGTGCCGGATTGAAGTTGCCCGCGACTTGTCCGCCGAGCGCCTCCATCGAGTAGTTGCCGATATAGACACGTCCGCCGGGCATCGTGGCGGTGACGATGCTGCCAGTGGTCAGGCTGGTGCCCGGCAGCGCGAGGAATGCCTGGCCGACGTTGACGTTGCCGACCGCGATCGAACCCGGCGAGGATACGCCGAAGTTTGCCCTTGCCGAGACGTTGCCCGCGACGACCGAAACCTGCGAGCGCAGGCCGACGTCATAATCCGCGAACTGGGATGTACTGGGATTGACGATCCCCGCGCTCGCCCCGGCTACGTTGAGCGCGCCGCCCGCATCGACCGAAACCGTGTCGCCCGCGGTCAACTGCCCGGTGGTAATTGCCGCGCCTCCGCTGATGTCTATCGATTGCGCGACGGTTATCGCTTGCGTGGCTATCGCCCCGGTGGCCGCCGCCCGAACTTCCGCAGCCGTGATCGCACCGGTGATCGAAATTGGCCCGCCGATCGCCACCGGCGCCAGCGCCAGGATCGGCGCCGGATCGAAGTGGCGGCCGATCTGCCCGCCGCCCAGCGGCTCCATCGAGAAGTTGGCGAGATAGACGCCCGCGAAGGGGTCGGCCGGTGTCCCCGATAGCCCGGTGGAGATCGTTCCGGATGTGAACCCGGTTCCGGCCAGCGCGAGCACGCCAAGGCCCGCCGAGAGATTGCCCACCGTGATCGCGCCCGGCGAGCCGAGCCCGACATAGCGCCCGGCACTGAGGTTGCCCGCGGTAATCGAAACCAGCGAGCGCAGCGTGACAACATAGTCCGCAAAGGCGTTGGTGCTGGGATTGACGATCCCCGCGCTCGCGCTGGCGACGCTGAGCGCGCCGCCCGCACTGGCGTTAACCGCATCGCCCGCCACCAACGCGCCGGTGGTGATCGTTCCGCCGGCGTCGAGGTGGATTCTCTGGCTCGCCATGACTGCCCCGGTGGCGATCCCCAGCCCGGCGGTGATATCGACATCGCCGGTGGCCTGGAGATTACCAGTGGCGACCGCGCCGGTGAGTGCGGAAATCGTAATCGGTGCTGCCGAAACCAGGTTGGCGTAAATCTGCAAATCGCGCTGGGTGCTGAGCGACAGCGAATTGCTGACGTTGATCGTTCCGACGACGGCCGGGGCGCTTGCCGGCAGCACGAAGTTGCCCGCGCTGAGCGTCAGCGTGCCGACATTGAGCGTCGATGTATCGAGCGAAACGCGCATTTCGCCGGGGGTGGCGAGGGTCAAGGCGCCCGAAATATTCACGGTGCCGTTCGCCAGGTTCAGGTCGAACGGTTCGGCCGTGACCGTGACGGAAGTGGGCACGGGGATGCCGGTGACCTCGTCGGCGACCAGGCGAATCGTGGTGAAGTTGGGCGCAAGGGCGCCCGCAGTGGTTAGCGAAAGGTTGCCGATGCGGACGTCGGCCTGACGGACGAAGAAATCGCCTTGCGCGCCCTGCGCCGCTGAGAAGAACGAATCGCCAGCAGTCGCGCCGGTGCCGCCGATGCCGGCGCTGCTGATCGTGACATTGCCTGCATCGAGCGAGCCGCGCTCGGTGCGCAAGAAGCGCTGGGTAGGCATGACGAAGCCGTCGCCCGCGTAACCGTCGCCGCCGT
>JANMPV010000285.1:0-2400 GCA_031370045.1 Novosphingobium sp.
ATAAAAAAAGAGGGCCGCCCCGGTTGGGAGCGGCCCCTTTGAAAGGTTCAGGAGAGGATGCCTCGAAAGGCCCGATCCTTCTCGCCGAACCCGCCCCATGCTGCAAGTGCGAAGGACGCATGAGGAAGTGCAAGAAGTGCATGAGCTATTATTCTATCGGCAACCCAAACATTAGCTGACGCACGAATCGCGTCGGCGGCGACCCATAGGCCAGCACGGCGTCATGGTAGCGCCGCAGCGAATAGGCCGACCCCCAGCGCCGCTTGGCTTCCTCACGCAGCGCCATATGTTCGGCATAACCGCTGAAATAACTCAGCAACTGCACAGACGACAGGGTCGCCCGGTCCCATTTGCCGGCCGCCTCGCGTTCCTGCTGGAAGGCGCCCCTGGTCATCAGCGCCATCGCCTGGTCGCGGGTCATGCCCTCGGTCTGGATGCCTATGTCGAGCAGCGTGTTGGTCACCGAGCGCAGCCGCATCTTGAGCACCGTAAGCCGGTACAGCGGATCGCTCCCGCCAAACCCCTTGTCGGCCATCAATCCCTCGCCATAGACCGCCCACCCCTCGACGAACGGCCCCGATGAAAGGAGCGCGCGCAGCACAGACTTATTCTGATTTGCATGGTCCAGCTGGAGGTAATGTCCTGGCATCGCCTCGTGGACGGTCAGGTCGGCGATCATGTAGCGGTTATATTCGGACAGGAAGGACGTCGCCTGCGCCTCGCTCCATTCCGCCGGGATCGGCGAAATCGCGTAGAAATTCTGCCCGCCCTTCTCCAGCGCGCCCGGCGCATCGTCATAGGCGACCGACGTGCCCTGCTGGAACTTGGGCATGGTGATGATCTTGACCGGCGCGGCGGGCATCCGGACCAGCCGCTCTGCGCGAACAAAGTCGGTCGCGCGGGCAAGATCAGATTTTGCCACCTCCATCAACTCCGACCGCGTCGGCCGCTGCGCATAGGACAAGGCCAGCGCCGCCTCGATTCCTGCCTGCTGCTGGTCCGCCGTCGGGCTTGCGGGAAGCGCCGGCGCGCCCGGCTTGCCCGGCTTGCCCGCCAGCACCTGGCGCGACAGCGCATACATTTCGCCGCGAATGGCATCGCTTGACTCCGTCGCGCGGGCTTTCAGCTCGGCCCGCGACATGGACGACAGCAGTTCAAACTGCATCTTGCGATCATAGATCGCCGGCCCGAGGCGAAAGTCGCCCTTGGCCTGCGGCACCAGCACCGTATCGAGCCACGTCTGATGCTCGGCCACCGCCGCCTTCAGCGCTGCGCGCGCCGCCTCGAACCGCGCCCGATCGGCTGGCGTGAGTTCGGTCGCATGCGGCGCCAGCATCCCGTCGACGATCTCATTAAGCCCGCTATTCCGCTTGGCGACGCTGTCGGCCATTTCCTTCGGCACCCGCGCCGGCACCAGCTGGCGCCGCGCCTCCGCGAGATAGGCGGGCATTGCCGACATCCGCGCCGTCGCCGCCTTCAACCGCTGCGGCCAAGGCGCGAAATCGCGCGCTGCCAGCCCATAGAGCGCCCCGCCTGCGGCGTCATTGTAGACCTGCGGATCCCACGCCCAGCGCTGGAGCACCGTGTCACTCCAACGCGAAGATCGCAGTTGATTGCCCAGCAACAACGCATCGACCTGCCGCTCGCGGCTGAGCTGCCGCCGGTCGATCCGCTCGAGCTCTGCCAGCAGCCCCGTCTCAAATGCCGCGATCCGCGCCCGCCCAGCGCCCGACGGATCGCTTAACCGGTTATCGAAACGATGATCCCCGAGCACCGTCCCATACTCAGGCGCAAACCGCGCCACTGCGTCGACATAATGCGCGGCGATCGCATCGAATGCAGCATCGACGGAGGCTACTCGCACCATTGCAGGGCGCGGCCTTGCCGACACAGGCGCTGCAACCACTACGCTCGCCAAGAAAACAAACATCATTCGACGCATCACAGTTCCCCCGACTTCGTCACCCCGGGCTTGACCCGGGGCGTGCCTTGTTTGTCGATAGAGCGTAGAAGAAACGCAGGCAGGCCCCGGGTCAAGTCCGGGGTGACGCTCACCCCCCGAACTTGCCCGACCGCGGGAAGCCGATCGGCGCCATCCGCCCGCCGGCCCCGCGCACCGCGCGCCATGGCGTCAGATCGCTCTCGGTCCGCATCCGCCCGCTGCCGCCCCCCTGCGGCCTGCTCAGTCCTTCGGCCATCCGCACCGCCACCACATCGCTCAATCCCCCATCGCGATAGCGTTGCAGCTGCACCCCGGCGCCGCGCCCCATCTCGGGCAGCTCGCCGAGCGGGAACAGCAGCATCTTGCGATTCTCGCCCACCACGACCACCGCGTCGGCCCCCTCGGGCACCACGCGCAGCACCGCGACCTTCGCCCCGGGGCGCAAATTGACCAGCTGC
>JANMPV010000117.1:0-1815 GCA_031370045.1 Novosphingobium sp.
AGCGGGCCTGCGCCACGACATGCTGACCGAGGCGCTCGATGTGCTCAACGACCGCGAGCGCCACATCCTGACCGACCGCCGCTTGGCCGAAGACCCCAAGACGCTCGAGGAACTGAGCCAGGTCTACAACGTCAGCCGCGAACGCGTCCGCCAGATCGAAGTCCGCGCGTTCGAGAAGCTGCAAAAGGCGATGCAGCGGATCGCGGGAGACCGGCTGACGCCGAGGGGTGGGATGGCGCTGGCGGGGGGCTGAGGCTGCTTCAGCCAATCCGCCAGGCAAAGCCGATCAGGAACGACCGTTTGGGGGCAGCATGGGTGACGCCGACGTCGGCCTCGATATCGATCTGCAGCGTCTTGTTTAGCTGATAGGCGAGCGACCCCGCGACCCGTCCATCGAATGCAGCGCCTGCGGGATCGCGATCTTCGAAGCCAGCGAACTCGGCACTGAACGAGGCCTTCGTGCCGAGCGGGTGCGATAGCCCGGTGACCCCGCCAAAAGCCAGGTGCCGACCGTTGCCGCTTGCGTTGACTGCGGCGTCGGCTTCGGGGGTCAGCGCCAGCTGGAAATCAGCTGGCAGCGAGATTTCGAACGATACCAGCACACCGGCACTCCAATCGCCGACTCCCACCGGCTGCCTGCCGATGGGCAGCGTGGCGAACACCTCGACCGCAGCCGGGCCGTTGTCGCCGGCCAGGCCGCGCCGGACCGCCAGATACCCATCACCGACCCCCGTGACGGTCTGCACTGCGCTGGTCGTGCGATCGCGCGAGCGGGTGTGCGATGCAGCGACCAGTCCGAACTGAACCTCGGTGTTGTCGGTAACCCCCACGCGCACCAGCGTATCGGCCAGGTTGATCGTATCGGTAACGCTTTGCGCGTCGGCATCGTGATCCCAGCCGATCGCGCCGACCTCGATCATCGCCTGGCCGCGCTGAAGCGTGCAGGCGGGGGTTCCGCGTCCCGGCCGATCGGCGCAAAAATCGCGATCGTCGGCACGCGCCACAGTGGGGGCGAGGATCGCGGCGGCGGCCCCTAGAACGATCGCACTAGCAGGCACGCGGAAACCCATGGTCACGGGCATAAGCGGTGATCCTGGAACGGCACGTTAATTTCGTGACAGGTTCATGAACGCGGGTCTTGGCCTGATCGCGCCACGATGGCTAAGGTACATGATGACCTTCGCCCTGTTCAAGCCAAGCCGAGTCACCAAATCGCACGGCCCTGCGTTTCGCGTCGGCTGGTTTGTCGGGCGGGCGGTCGTGTGGTTTCTGGTGCTCAGCGTCGGCTTCACCCTGCTCTACCGGTTCGTGCCGGTGCCGGTGACGGTCACCATGCTGACCGACCCCAATGGCTTCACCCGCGACTGGACCCCGCTCAGCGAGATTGATCGCGACATGGTCGATGCGGCGATTGCGGGGGAGGATGGCAAGTTCTGCACCCACGACGGGTTCGACCGCGATGCGATCCAGCGGGCGATGGAGAAAAACGCGCGTGGAAAACGCCTGCGCGGCGGATCGACGATCAGCCAGCAGACCGCCAAGAACGTGTTTCTGTGGCAGGGCACCGGGTGGAGCCGCTATCTGCGCAAGGGGCTGGAGGCGTGGTTCACCGTGCTGATCGAGCAGCTGTGGCCCAAGCGGCGGATCATGGAAGTTTACCTCAACGTCGCCGAAACCGGGATCGGGACGTATGGGGCCGAGAGCGGGGCGCAGCGGTACTACAACAAGTCTGCCGCCAGTCTCTCGCCGGTCGAGGCGGCGCGGATCGCCGCCGCACTGCCCGCGCCGCGCACCCGCGCGGTCAACGGCGCGAGC
>JANMPV010000387.1:0-2264 GCA_031370045.1 Novosphingobium sp.
TGCAATCCGCTGCGTTCGACCGTCGTACTCATACCACCTCGCCTATCCCGGAACGCCGCTCGCGCGGACGCCGGATTTCCGTTTGCTGCCCTGGGGAGACGCCCGCGCCTATGGCCCAACTCCCTACGGTTGGCAACGTGAGGTGGCTTGCGCTAGGGCTGGTTGCAGATGCAACAGCTTTCCCCCGCCGAAGCCGCGCTGGTCGCCGCAATCGACCCTGCGCCGATGCTGGCGCAGGTCCAGACGTGGAGCGCGATCAACACCGGCACGCGCAATCTGACGGGGCTGGCGGCGCAGGCCGAGGCCCTCGCCGTAGCGGTTGCTGCCCTGCCCGGCGCAATCGAACCGATCGCCAGCGCGCCGATCGAGGCGGTCGCAGCCGACGGGACCGTCCAGGCGCTCGACCATGGCCGCCACCTGGTCCTTCGGGTCCGGCCCGAGGCCGCGCGCCGCCTGCTTCTGACCGGACATATGGACACCGTGTTTGCCGCCGATCACCCGTTCCAGACGCAACGCTGGATCGATGACTCAACCCTCAACGGACCCGGCGTGGCCGATATGAAGGGCGGCCTGGCGGTGATCCTTGCCGCATTGACCGCGTTCGAGGCGAGCCCCGCGGCGGCCCGGATCGGTTACGATGTGCTGGTCAATTCCGACGAGGAAACCGGCTCGCTCTCGTCCGCCGCGCTGATCGCGGAACTGGCGAAAAACAAGGTCGCGGCGCTCACCTACGAGCCTTCCGCGCTGCCCGACGGTACTCTGGCGGGCGCACGCGGCGGCAGCGGCAACTTCTCCGCGGTCGTAACTGGCCGGGCCGCGCACGCCGGGCGCAATCCATCGTGGGGGCGCAACGCGATCGTCGCCGCCGCCGACCTGGCGCTGCGCTTGAAGGCGATGGAGAGCGCCAGCCTCTCGATCAACCCCGCGCGGATCGAGGGTGGCGGCGCCAACAACGTCGTTCCCGATCACGCGATTCTGCGCTTCAACATCCGCCCGCGCGATACCGTGGACGCCGAGCGGTTCGATCACGCGATCTACGGGGTGTGCCGCGAAGTCGAACTCGAACACGAGGTTCAGGTGCGACTGCATGGCGGGATCACCCGCCCGCCCAAACCGCTGACCCCGGCCGCCGAGGCGCTGTTCGGGTTGGTCCGCGAGTGCGGCGCAGCGCTGGGCCAGCCCATCGCCTGGCAAACCTCGGGCGGTGTTTGCGACGGCAACAACATCGCCGCGGTCGGCGTGCCGGTGGTCGATACGATGGGGGTGCGCGGCGGGGCGATCCATTCGAACGAGGAGTACCTGATCGTGCCCTCGCTGGCTGAGCGTGCGGCGCTTTCAGCGGTCGTGCTGCACCGTCTCGCCGGGGGAGAATGACGATGGCCTTCCGCATCCGCGCCGCTGCGACGAGCGATCTCCAGCCGCTTTACGAGATGGCCAAGCTGACCGGGGGCGGGTTCACGAACTTGCCGCCCGATCGCAAGGCGCTGACCACCAAACTCGCCCGCTCGGCCGATGCCTATGCTCGAAACGGTGAGCAAGGCGACGATGAACTGTTTCTGATTGTTCTGGAAAATGCCGAAACCGGGGAAGTGCGCGGAACCGCGCAGATGTTTACCCGGGTGGGTCAGGCGGCGCCGTTCTACAGCTATCGCATGGCCACGCTGACCCAGCATTCGAAGGAACTGGCGCGCACCTTCCGCGCCGAAATGCTCAACTTGGCGACCGATCTTGAGGGCTCCAGCGAAGTCGGCGGGCTGTTTCTCCACCCGTCGGAACGCGCCGGGGGGCTGGGGCTTTTGCTGGCGCGCAGCCGCTATCTGTTCATCGCGATGCACCGCGCGCGGTTCGGCGACCGGATCCTTGCCGAGCTGCGTGGGGTGATCGACGAGCGCGGCGGATCGCCGTTCTGGGACGGGGTCGCGGGGCGGTTCTTCGGGATGAGCTTTCAGGAAGCCGACTATTTCAACGCGATCAACGGCGGCCAGTTCATCGCCGACCTGATGCCCAAGCACCCGGTTTACATCGCGATGCTGCCCGAGACCGCGCGCAGCGCGATCGGCCTGCCCCACCCCTCGGGACGCGCGGCAATGCGCATGCTCGAGGCCGAGGGTTTCGCCTACGAAGGCTATGTCGATATCTTCGACGGCGGCCCGACGATGACCGCGCGGACCGACAAGGTGGAGAGCATCTGCAACGCCAAAAGCGGCGTTGTGGCAGACGTCGCGAGTGCCGCAACCGGTAAGGCGCTGGTCGCGACCGGTCAC
>JANMPV010000349.1:0-4520 GCA_031370045.1 Novosphingobium sp.
CGCGCCCGCGGTGATGACGTGGCTGACGGAGAATCTCGCATCCAAAGGCTATGTCGTCGCGGCGATCCACCACGAGGACCCGAACCCCTATACCGTCTCGGCCGACCGGCGCGCGGCGCCCAACTACAACCGCCCGCGCGATATCGCGTTCGTCGCCGCGCAGTTGCGGGCAACGCTCGGCGCCCAGATCGATCCAGCGCGGGTGGCGCTGATCGGCTATTCGCAAGGGGGGTACGGGGTGCTGACCGCGGGCGGAGCACGGCTCGATCCCGAGGGTCCGAATATGGCGCAGGTTGCAGGCGGCTGGCTCAAGACCATTGCCCAGGGGACGGCGGGCGCGGATGAGATCACGGTCCCCGGCGTCAGGGCAATTGTCGCTCTGGCACCGGGCGGCGGGGGTGAGCGGAGCGCATGGGGGCAGAACGGGCTGGCGGGTATCACCGCACCACTCCTGCTGATTGCGGGCGATGCCGATCCGGTGGTCGGCTATGAACACGCCGCCAAGGCATTCTTCGCGAGCACCGTCGGCACCGACCGCTATCTGCTGACGTACCGCATGGCGGGCCATTCGATCGCGCTTAACCCGGTGCCGCGCGAAATGCGCGGGTCGCTGTGGGATATTGACTGGTTCGAGGATCCGGTTTGGCGGCAAGACCGGATCAACGCCATCAATCTGCATTTCATCACCGCGTTTCTGGCGGTCAATCTGCGCGGCGAGGGAGACAAGCTGGCCTATCTCGACGTGCCGGTCGAGACTTCGGACGAGGGAGCATGGGCCGCTCCTGCCGGGACCGCATGGGGCGCCTACAGCCCTGGCGGCGCGGGCGTCACTTTGTGGAAAGGCTTCCAGCGGCGTCATGCCCAGGGGATGGTGCTGCGGCATGCGCCTGCCGGTGAGTAGCCCTCAGACGAGCGTGCTGCTCGCTGTTTCCCAGAAGTGGATCAGGCCGGTGCTGTAACTCGCCGGAACATAGGCGACGCAGGCGTTCTCGGTTTCGACATGGAGGCGCACGTTCACATCATCGATGATCGTCGCCGCGCTGCAACCCGGCGCGAAACCGGGCGCTTCGGAATCGAACACCCCGCCTTCCATCAGCAGGCTGCGCCATCCCGGCCCCGACAGGCGCACGCGGACGATGCCTCCGCCGATGGCGGTAATCGCGCCGTCCTCGCCCAGGACTGAGGGGAGCGCGGCGGCGTCACCCTCGACCAGCCAGACGGTCGGCTCGAACCGGATCAGGCGCATCGCATCGCTGCCGTTGGCGCGGCCCGACGGCGGAAGCGCGAATCCGGTGGCGGCCTTGAACCGCTCGGCGACTTCGGCAGGATTGCTCCAGATTTCCAGCGCATGGAGCGGGGCCGCGGGCAGGGCGGCGATCGTCACCTCAGTCACGATATCGATCCCCGGCGGTGTCGTAGAAATGCGGGGCGACAACGCGAACGCGGGCCTGTTGTCCGCGCGTGGGCGAGGTGGCGATCAACTCCTCACCTTTCCGTGCAAAGCCATCCACCAGTTGGCCCAATGCAATCGCGCCACCCTCGATCACCCGAAACGCGGCGGCGTTGATATGGCCCTGGGCCGGTCCGCCTGCGCGAGCGATCAGCATCGAACCTTCGGGGATCACGCCCGCGATCGCTTCGAGTCCGACCAGTTGGCGGCGACCCGGTTCCGACAAGGCAGGCCGGGTCAGACCCGTCGCGCCGATATAGCCGCCCGCCTTGTTGAGCATCCTGTCCAGCGCCAGATCATGCGGGGTCAGCCGCCCGTCGATTTCGCCACCGACCACCAGATGACCTTTCTCGATCCGCAGAAACTCCATCGCTTCCATCCCGTAGAGGCCGCCACCCTGCTGGAGCACTTCGCCCTCGCACGCCGCCCAGACCGGCGCTGCATGGCTCGCTTCGATGTAGATTTCAAAGGCGCGTTCGCCGCTATAGCTGGCCGCCAGCACGAGCACGGGAATACCCGCGATCGTCGCGGGCACCGTAGACATATGGCGCGGCGGCTCTGCGCCGATCAGCGCGCTCAGCACCGCTTTGGCCTTGGGTCCAGCCACCGCGATCCCGGCAAAATGCTCCTGCACATTGACCACCGAGACGCGCGACTGCGGGCGCAGGTATTGGCGAACATACGACAGATGCGCAGCCATCCGGTCCGCTCCCCCGGTCGAACTGGTCAGAAGATAGCGGTTTTCCGCCAGTCGCCACACGGTGCCATCGTCGAACACGAAACCGTCCTCGCGCAGCATGAACGTGTAGCGTCCACGCCCGACCGCGAGCTTGCCGACCGTCGTCGCGCAGACCAGTTCGAGCAGCGCTGCGGCATCGGGACCACGGACCTCGAACTTGGCGAGGGTGGAAACGTCGGTCATTCCGACCTTGTTGCGAACACAGCGCGCTTCACGCAGGGCCGCGTCGGCCAATGTCTCGGACCCTTGTGGATAAGCGCGTGGGCGTTCCCAATGGCCGAGCGGCTGCCAGATCAGGGACTTGGCCTGATGGACGTCGTAAAGCGCCAACCTTCGCAAATGCGCGCCCGCATCGCGGGTCGGTCGCCCGGCGAGCAGCCCCATGGTGACGGGGGTGTAGGGTGGGCGGAAGGTGGTGAGGCCAGCCTCGGGGATCGTCACGCCCTGCCGCTCGGCAAGCCTTCCCAACGCCGCCATATTGCCCAGTTTGCCCTGATCGGTCGCCATTCCCAGCGTGGTGTAGCGCTTGAGATGTTCGACCGAACGATAACCTTCGGCCCACGCCAGATCGACATCGCCCAGCGTTACGTCGTTCTGGAAATCGATGAAGGCTTTGCCCGGATTGGCCGGGGCTGGGGTTGGCCCGATCGGCTCGGCGTTGGCTGCTGCGCCAATGGTAGTGACGTTTTGCCGCGCTGTGCCGGGGACAAAAGCCTGTGCCGCAGCGTCCCAATCCAGCGTCGCGCCGCCTGCCTGCATATGCAGATGGACCACCGGGGTGAACCCGCCCGAAACGACCAGCAGATCGGCCTTCCAGCGCTGCACCGTGCTGCCAATCCGGGCGGAGGCCTCGGCCAGATGGTGCCGTGCGCCCTTGGTGGCAAGCGGCAGGGCCTCGTTGTGGACGGTAAAGCCGCTCTCGGCCCCGGCGGGCGCTGGCCGGGTGTCGAGAATCGCCAGCACCTGCGCCCCGGCATCGCGCAGCGCGGCGGCGGTGAGATAGGCGTCGTCGTTATTGGCGGCGATCACCACGCGCTGGCCCGGCAGCACGCCAAACCGGTGCAGATATGTGCGCACCGCCTGGCTGAGCATCACCCCGGGCCGATCGTTGTGAGCAAACGCCAGCGGGCGTTCGATCGCTCCGGCGGCCAGGATCACCCGGCCCGCGCGGACCTGCCACAATCGTTGCGCCAGACCATCGGCGGGCTTCTGCCCCGGTTCGGCGAGGCGCTGGGTCAAGGTCACGAAGTTGTGATCCCAATAGCCCGAGGCGGTGGTGCGGAGCAGGATTTTCCCGCCGCGCGCGCGGATTTTCGCCGCGACTTCCTGTGCCCAGCCTGCGTCGAGGGGTTGCGGATCGCGCAGCAGCGAGGGCGCCAGCACCCGGTCTTGCTCGACCAGCAGCACGCGCTCGCCCGCTTCGGCGGCAACCAGCGCGGCGCTTAGTCCCGCTGGCCCCGCGCCGACCACCAGCACATCGCAGAACGCGGCGCGCTGGGCGAAACGATCGGGGTCCGCCTCGCGCGGGGCATTGCCCAGCCCGGCGGCGCGGCGGATGAAGTATTCGTAGAACATCCAGCGCCTGGCCGAGCCGAAGAAGGTCTTGTAATAAAACCCGGCGGGCAGCGCCTTGGCGAGCAGCCCGATGACTGCGCCCACATCGAATGACAGGCTGGGCCAGCGGTTCTGGCTGCGCGCGACCAGCCCTTCATAGACGAAGACATCGGTGGCGCGCGTGTTGGGCTCGGTCCGGCCATGCGTCCCCACCGTAACCAGCGCGTTGGGCTCTTCGACCCCGGCGGTCATGATCCCGCGTGGGCGGTGGTATTTGAAACTGCGCGCGACCAGACCGACGCCGTTGGCGAGCAGCGCGGCGGCCAGCGTATCGCCTTCGCGGGCCTGCAACGCCTGGCCATCGAAGCTGAATTTGATGCTCTCGCCGCCGGTTGGGCGTGAAGGGCCGGTCATGGCAACGCCTCAGGCCCGGCAGTGCGGATCGAAGTGATCTGATGGGTGGTGCGGTGGCGGGTGAGCACCAGCCAGGCCCGGCAGCCGAAACTATGCCGCCAGATCTCGTCATCCAGCCCGCGCGGATTGGCGCGGGTGAACAGGCGTTCGATCGTTTCGGCGGCGGGCGCATCGGGCTGGACGACCGAATCGACCGTCCGTTCATAGACGAACTCGACCTGTGCGCGCGGGCCGCAATGGGGGCAGTCGATTAGCAGCATGTCAGCGGTGGTTCGGCATCGGGCCGACCCCGTTTTCGTCGATCGTTGCACCGCGCTGGAAGCGATCGAGCGCGAATGGTGCGTTGAGCGCGTGGGGGCGACC
>JANMPV010000370.1:0-1502 GCA_031370045.1 Novosphingobium sp.
CAGGATCGGCTGATCGATGATCCCCAGCACCGGCCAGCCCTCGACCAGCAGCGCGATCAGCGTGCCGAACAGCGGCCGCCCGGCGAGGAACGCGGTGGTCCCGTCGATCGGATCGAGCACCCACTGCCGCCCGCTGGTGCCCTCGCTATAACCGAACTCCTCGCCCGCGACGCCGTCGCGCGGAACCTCGGCGGTCAGGATCCGGCGCATCGCTTCTTCGGCGGCGCGATCCGCGATCGTTACCGGCGAGGCGTCGCCTTTGCGCTCGCTGGCCAGGCCGGAGCGAAAGTGGGGGCGGATCGTCGCCCCCGCCGCGTCGGCGAGGCGCTGGGCGAGCGCGATGTCATGGTCGAGACGCATTACCGTCCGCTAGCCGAGCCGGCCACACAGCGCCAGAGTCCAAGCGCTGCGCCGGAGATGGCCGCGTGTTTGCCATTGCAACAAAAGGTTATAGGGTCGGTGCCAATGAAAGATGTCGGGTCGCCGCCCCCTTCGGCCGGAAGTGAACCGGCCGGTCCAGCGCTTGAGCCTCTGAGTGGGGCTACGCGCGATGGCCAACCGTTGTCGCTCAATCGCGCCGCGGCACCCGATTTGTCGCCCTGGCTGGCGCGGATCATGTCGGCCGAGGTCAACGTTCCTTCCGAATCGATCGTGCGTTGCGGCATGTTCAACGATACCGGCCAATTGCGGGTGCTGATGTCGGGCGAATGGACCGCCGAAACCAGCGATGGCAACCGGCGCTACAACCTCGACAACCGCCATCAGGCGCTGTTCTTCGGTCCCCACAGCCACCTCATGCCGATCACAGTCGGCGGCAGCTTTCGGGTGGTTGGCGTATCGCTCCGGCCGGGCGCGGAGCATGCGATGGGCGGACCGTTGCCGCTGCAGACGCTTGATCGCGTCCTCGATTTCGATGCCGTCGTCGGGCACGGGCGGCTGGGCGACCGATTTGTTACTGGCAATTCGAACGACGCCTGGATCGACCGGATGGAGGACCTGCTGCGCGAATTCGTCGCCCGACGTAGTCCGCCCCCGCCCGATCCGGTGACGAACGCCTTCGACCGCTTCGCGTTCGTCTCGCCCGGTGCGCCAGTCGCCGAGTTCATCGAAGGCTACGGGGTCACCCAGCGCACGCTCGAGCGAATCGTCAAACGTGATTTCGGGATGACCCCCAAACAGGTTTTGCGCCGCGCCCGGGCGCTCGACATGGCCTCGCAACTGCTCGGCGTCGCGGCGCCCGAAGAGGCCGAGTCGCTAATGCTGCGGTTCTTCGACCAGAGCCACCTGATCCGCGAATTCTCGCACTTCTTCGGGATGACCCCGCAACAACTCGCGCGGCGGCCCAACCCGTTGCTGCGAATCACGCTTGAAGGCCGTCAGGCCCGGCGGCTGGAAGAACTCAAGCGGATAAAGCCGGGCGCCACGCCGTGGCGGGCCGACGAAACTTAATCGAATAAGCTCGATACGCTGCTTTCGTCCGCGATCCGGCGGATTGCTTCGCC
>JANMPV010000396.1:0-4039 GCA_031370045.1 Novosphingobium sp.
GTGTGGTAGAGTGGCATTTCTATCTCCTAAGCCCCTCCCCTTCAGGGGAGGGGTTGGGGTGGGGTCGGTCGTTTAATTCCAGCGCCGCTTGGTAGGAAAGACCCCACTCCCGTCCCCTCCCCTGAAGGGGAGGGGTGAACAGCGCACCCTCGCTAGATTACGAAACTCCAGGCAATTCCAGGATCCGCTTGGCGATAACATTGAGCATCACCTCGCTGGTTCCGCCTTCGATCGAGTTGGCTTTGGTCCGCAGCCAGTTGCGCGGCTTCGATCCGCCGTCGCTGGCCTCGCTGTCCCACTCGAGCGCGGCGCTGCCGCCGCTGGCCATGACCAGCTCGTGACGGCGCTTGTTGAGCTCGGTTCCGGCATACTTCATCATGTTCGACTTGGCCGGATGGCCCTTGCCCACCTTGACCTCGTCCATGAACTTTTCGCCCATCGCGCCATAGGCCAGCGCATCGACATCGAAGCTGGCCAGTTCCGCGCGCAGCATCGGATCGACTCCGCCCCCCCCATCATTGGCCGCCATCCGACACATCGCTGCACCGATCGCTGCCGTGCGATCTCCGCCGCCCGCGCCGGAGATCATCTCGCGCTCGTGGCCCAACAGATATTTGGCGACATCCCAGCCGCGGTTGAGCTGGCCGACGAGCTGATCCTTGGGAACCTTCACGTTGTCGAAGAACGTCTCGCAGAACGGCGAGTTGCCGCTGATCAGCAGGATCGGCTTGGTCGAGACCCCGGGGCTCTTCATTTCGAACAACAGGAAGCTGATGCCCTGGTACTTGTTGTTTTTGTCGGTGCGGACCAGGCAGAAGATCCAGTCAGCCTTGTCGGCATAGCTGGTCCAGATTTTCTGGCCGTTGACCACCCAGTGATCGCCCTTGTCTTCCCCGTAGGTCTGGAGCGAGACGAGGTCCGAACCGCTGCCCGGCTCCGAATAGCCCTGGCACCAGCGGATTTCGCCGCGCGCGATCTGGTTGAGGTAGTGGCGCTTCTGGTCTTCGCTGCCGAACTGGAGCAGCGCCGGGCCGAGCATCCAGATGCCAAAGCTCGACAGCGGCGGGCGCGCGCCGATTTTTGCGGTTTCTTCGCGCCAAACCTTGGCCTCGACCGCGCTCAGCCCGGCGCCGCCGTATTCGCGTGGCCAATCGGGCACGGTATAGCCTTTGGCGGCGCAACGTTCGAGCCATTGGCGCTGGGCGTCGCTTTGAAACTTCACTTCGCGCCCGCCCCAGCAGACGTCGGCATCGGTACGAACCGGCTCGCGCATCTGGGGCGGGCAGTTGGCTTCGAGCCAGGCGCGGATTTCAGACCGGAAAGCTTCGATGTCGGACATGGGAGGCTCCTGTGTTTAACCGCGTGATTAAGGCGATTCGGGGGTCTCGCGCAAGCGTTACGGCCATGCCAATTCGGCAATGAGCCTTGCCGTAGCGTCAACCCATGCAGCGTTGACGGTTTCTCGCCCCTGCCTAAGGTGCGCGTCATAAGATATACAGGAGAGGTCATGCGCTTTACCGGCAAGACGGTTGTCATCACGGGTGCTGCATCCGGGATCGGCAAAGCCGCAGTCGAGTTGTTCGCGGGCGAAGGCGCGACGGTTTTCGCCGCCGACATCGACACTGCGGGAGGTGAGGCGCTCGCTGCGGGGTCGAACGGCGACATCCGCTTCCAGCACTGCGACGTTTGCTCGACCGAAGACATCAAGGCGCTGATGGACCGCGCCGCAGCCGAAACCGGCGGGATCGACACCGTGTTCAACAACGCCGGCGCGGGCGGCGCGAGGGAACCGATCGACGAGATCGAACCCGACGGCTGGGACACGACATTTCACCTGCTGCTGCGCTCGGTCGCGTTCGGCATCCGCTATGCGGCACCGCACATGAAGGGCCGCGCCGGAGCCTCGATCGTCAACACCAGCAGCGTCGCCGCGGTCGGCCCGGGCTATTCGCCGACCGCATATGCCGTTGCCAAGGCCGGCGTGCTCCACCTCACCAACTGCGCGGCGACCGATCTGGCCCAGTTCGGGATCCGGGTGAACGCGGTCCAGCCGGGCTTTATCAACACCAACATCTTCACCAGCTCGATCGAGTGCCCGCCCGACAAGCTGCCCACCGCGCTGGGAATTATCGCCGAGATGTCGAAGCAGGCGCAGCCAGTGGCGCGCGGCGGCCAGCCCGAGGACATCGCCCGCGCGGTCGTGTTCCTCGCCAGCGGGGACGCCGCGTTCATGACCGGCACCTCGCTGCTGGTCGATGGCGGGCTGACCGTCGGCCCGCGCCACGCCTGGGACCCGACGATGCCAAGCATGTTCGAGGCGCTGCGACAATTCGTGGAAGGGACGCCTCAGGGTACGGCAACATGATCCCGATCAAGGGCCGTGTCCCCACCCGGCTGGCCCTTTCGAATGCGATGGGCAGCATCGCTTATGGCATAAAGGACAACGGCTTTTCGACGTTCCTCCTTTTGTTTTACAATCAGGTTTTGGGGATGGAGGCGCGGCTCGTCAGCTTTGCGCTGCTGATCGCGCTGGTGTTCGACGGTTTTCTCGACCCCATCATCGGGCACCTTAGCGATCGTACCCGCACCCGCTGGGGCCGCCGTCTGCCTTGGCTTTACATCGCAGCGATACCACTGGGACTGGCTTGGTACTGGCTGTGGACGCCGACCGGAAAGCCAAGCTTCTTCGTCCTGGTGACGAGCGCGGTTCTGGTCCGCGGGCTGGTCGCCTGCGTCGAGGTTCCGTCGAATGCCCTGGTTCCTGAAATCACCCGAGATTACGACCAGCGGACCCGACTGGTCCGCTATCGCTATCTGTTCGGCTGGGCAGGCGGACTGCTGATGCTGATGCTGGCTTACCAGGTGTTCCTTGCGGGCGGTCTGCTCAGCATCGAAGGCTATCGCAACTACGGGATTACGGGGGCGATCCTGATCACCGGCTCGGTGCTGGTTTCAGCCTTGGCTCAACACCGCTGGGTGGCCGTGCCCGCCGTCCGCTCCGCCGAAAAGCAACAGAGCCTCGGTTCGGCATTTGCAGAGATCCGGGAATGTCTGACCCATCCAGCGTTCGTGATCCTGCTCGGCGCGATCGCACTGGGTTACACCGGTCAGGGGATTACCTTCTCGATCTCGAATTACCTCTATCTCTACGTCTGGAAATTTTCGCCGCTGGCGTTCCAGTTCTATCCCTGGCTACTGTTTGCCAGCGTCGTCGGCGCATTCTTGACTGTCGGGCCGCTTCAGCAGCGCTGGGGCAAGCGCACAGTGGCCATCGCCGGCGCGCTGCTGGGGATGGTCTTGTGGGTGGTTCCGCTGGTTGCGCGTCCTTTCCTGCTTGCCCCCGGAAGCGGCGTATCGGGGCTTTCAACAACATTGCTATTCGGCTTCATCCTCGCCTCGAACATGACCAGCGTCATCTCGATGATCTCGATCTCTTCGATGGTCCCGGACGTGGTCGAAGCCAGCGAAGAACAGACCGGACGACGATCCGAAGGGACATTCGTCGCGGGTGGCCTGTTTGCCTCCAAATGCGCGACTGGCATGGGGATATTCGTCACCGGGCTACTTCTCGAGTTTGCCGGAATGCCCGACAAGGCGACGCCTGCAACCGTTGCGCCGCTGGTGATCGACCGCCTTTCGCTAACGTACGCTGCAATCCTCGTTGTCCTCGCTATCGCTACCGCCATGGTGTTACGGCTCTTCCCGATTACCCGTTCGGATCATGAGGCGCGGCTAACGGCACTCGACGCCGCCGCGCGGAGTGCCCCCGACGCAACCGGCGCTCATCCTTGAGTTTCCCGACCGCAAGCAGCAAGCGCGCTTAACCGCCCGCTTAAATCAAAGGTTGGCGCGCCACCGCGCGTCTGCCACTAGGATTGCAAAACAGACTCGGAAAGGACGCCGTAATGGATTTCGAACCTACAGAACGTCAGGTCTTCTGGCGCGACCGCGTCCGCCAGTTCATCGAGAACCATGTCCGCCCGCGGATGGTCGATTACTACAAACAGCAAGCAGAGGGCGAGCGCTGGAAGGTGCTGCC
>JANMPV010000431.1:0-1863 GCA_031370045.1 Novosphingobium sp.
TCAGCCCTTGAGAGCAGCCTCGATCGCGGCACTCACATCGTCCATATCCCCCATGCCATCGACCCGCGACACAATCCCGCGCGCATCGTAAATCGGCAGGATCGGGGCGGTCTTGGCGCGGTATTCGGCCATGCGGGTGCGCACGGTGGCCTCGTTGTCGTCGGGGCGACGTTTGAATTCGTGGCTGCCGCACTTGTCGCAAGTGCCCGCAACCTGGGGCTGCTCGAACTTGTCGTGATAGCCCTTGCCGCAGCTGGCGCAGGTGTATCGCCCGGTGATCCGCTCGACCAATGCGTCCTCATCGACATCGAGCTCGATAACCCGGTCCAGCGTGCGCCCACGCCCGTCGAGGATCGTATCGAGCGAGGTGGCCTGCGCGGCGGTGCGCGGATAGCCATCGAAGATCGCGCCCTGGCCCTCGCCCAGCGCATCGAGCTCGTCGCCGATCAGCGCGGAGACGATTTCATCGGAGACCAGCTCGCCCGCGTCCATCACGGCCTTGGCCTGAAGCCCGACGGGGGTTCCCGCCTTGACCGCGGCGCGCAGCATGTCGCCGGTCGACAGCTGCTTCATGCCGTGGCGGTCGACCAGACGTTGCGCCTGGGTGCCTTTGCCCGCACCCGGCGGCCCCAACAGGATGATGTTCACGGCAGTTTCCCTCCCAAGCGCGCGCGAATCAGCGCAGTCGGCCCTTCAACTTGGCCTTCTTGATCAGATCGCCATACTGGTGCGCCAGCAGGTGCGACTGGATCTGGGTCATCGTATCGACGGTGACGTTGACCACGATCAGCAGGCTGGTGCCGCCTGCAAAGAACAGCCGCATGCCGGTTTGCGCGATCACGTATTCGGGGATCACGCAGACGATAGTGATATACGCCGCGCCGATCACGGTGATCCGGGTCAGTACGTAATCGAGATAGGTCGCAGTGTTCTTGCCCGGGCGGATGCCGGGGATGAAGCCGCCGTTGCGCTTGAGGTTGTCGGCGGTCTCTTCCGGGTTGAACACCACCGCAGTGTAGAAGAAGCAGAAGAAGATGATCCCCGCCGCATAGAGCGCCATGTACAGCGGCGCACCGTGGCGCAAGTACTGGTTGAGCGCGACCAGCACGGTCCCTGCGGTCGAATCGGGAGAGACCGATTTGCCCGCGAACTGGGTGATGGTCAGCGGTAGCAGCAGCAGCGAGCTGGCGAAGATCGGCGGGATCACGCCTGCAGTGTTGATCTTGAGCGGCAGATGGCTGCGATCCGCCTGCATCATGCCCTTCTGGCTGGCGCGCTTGGGATACTGGATCAGCAGGCGACGCTGAGCGCGCTCCATGAAGCAGATGAACAGCACCAGCACGACCACCGCGCCGACCATCGCAAACACCGTGAACGCGCCGATCGATCCGGTGCTGTACTGCGATCCCAGGTTGCCGATGAACGATGGCATCGAAGCGACGATCCCGGCCATGATGATCAGCGAGGTGCCGTTGCCAATCCCGCGCGCGGTGATCTGCTCGCCGATCCACAGCAGGAACATCGTCCCCCCGACCAGGCTGATCACCGCGCCGATGCGGAACAGCATGCCGGGCATAACCACCGCCTGCAGCGCGCTTTGCGCGGCATAGCTTTCAAGCCCGACAGCGAGAAAATAGCCTTGCAGCGCGGTAAGGAACACCGTCCCATAGCGGGTGTACTGGTTGAGCTTCTTGCGCCCGCTCTCGCCTTCCTTCTTCAGCGCCATCAGCGCAGGGTGGAGCGAGGCGGCGAGCTGCACCACGATCGAGGCGGTGATATACGGCATGATCCCCAGCGCGATCAGGCTCATCCGCTGGAGCGAACCGCCCGAAAACGTGTTGAACATATCAAGGATGCCGCCGC
>JANMPV010000468.1:0-11551 GCA_031370045.1 Novosphingobium sp.
GCGCTGCTGCGGCTGCGCGCGCCCGATTGTCTGGTCATCTCGATTTCCGAACTGCCCGCGGCGCAACCGATCGAGGTTGTCGCGGTGATCGGGCGCGATGCGCCGTTGGCGCTCGCCGATTCCTCTTTGCCATTCGTCGAACCAGCCAGCTTTGGAGCACTCGCGGCATGATGCATCGCCACACCTTCAGCGCCACCGCAGCCGCTTATACCGGCGATTGCGGCGAGCGGATTTCGCGCTTCCTGCCGCTGGTTAAGCGCCTCGCGTGGCAGGTCCATGGCGGCAGTTGTGCGGGGCTCGAGGTCGAGGACCTGTTTCAGAGCGGGGTGGTCGCGCTGACCGAGGCCGCGCAGCGCCACGCCGGGCCGGGCGAGGACGGTTTTGCCGCCTATGCCAAGCTGCGCGTGCGCGGGGCGATGATCGATCTGATCCGGCGCACCGTGCCCGCCTCGCGCCATGCGGTCGAACGCCGCAAGCTGCTCGCACGCCACGCCCTGGTGCTGCGCGGCCAACTGGGGCGCGAACCGCTGGCGGCGGAACTGGCCGAGGCGATGCAGCTTTCGCTGGCCGAACTCGGCCAACTCCAGAGCGATTGCATCGAGGTCCGCTTCGAGCCACTCGACGAGGTCTATTCGGAGCACGACGCCGCCTTCCTCGACGATGGCAGCGACGTGTTCGGCGCGCTGGCCGCAGCGCAAGTGCGCGAACACCTGATCGAGGCAATTGCCGCGCTGCCCGATCGCCTGCAACTGGTCGTCCAGCTCTACTTCCTCGAAGAACTGAACCTGGCGGAAATCGCGCAAGTCCTCGAGGTTTCGGTTCCGCGTGTCCACCAGCTCAAGGCGCAGGCCCTGGCCGCGATCCGCGAAGGGATGCACGACTTCGCCGATTAGGGTCAGTCTCGCCGTTAAGCTTGCTTGGTCGGCTAAAAAAGTAGGGTGGAGGATGATCGCACGAAACGCGCAGTTGCTTTCGAGAAACGCTTCCATATCGGGCGGATCGGAGCGTACAGCCCCGACAATCGACCGGCAGGTGGCGCATGGCTGACCAGATAGCCCAAACCAAATTGTGTACAAATTCCATCGAAATGGTCGAAGTGGGCCCGCGCGACGGCTTGCAGAACGAAGCGCGTCTCGTTTCCACCGCCGACAAGCTGGCGCTGATCGAACGCGCGATCGCCGCAGGGGCGCGGCGGATCGAGGTGGCCAGCTTCGTCAATCCACGCGCGGTGCCGCTGATGGCCGATGCCGAGGCGGTCTGCGCCGGGCTGCTACAGCGCCAGGACGTGACCACCATCGGGCTGGTGATGAACCGGCGTGGGGCCGATCGGGCCATCGCCACCGGGCGGATCGACCAGCTCGGCACGGTCTCGGTCGCCAGCGACACCTTCGCGATGGCCAACCAGGGCCAGACCAGCGACGGCTCGGTGACGATGGCGAAAGACCTTGTCGCACTGGCCCGCGCGGCAGGGTTGAGCGCGCAGTGCACGATTTCCGCTGCGTTCGGCTGCCCGTTCGAGGGCGAGGTCGGCGAGGACCGCGTGCTCACCATGGCCGCCGCGCTGGCTGGGGCAGACCCGGTCGAGATGGCCTTGGCCGACACTATCGGCGTCGCCGATCCGGCGCATGTCCATCGGCTGGTGACGCGGGTCATCGAAATCATCGCGCCGATCCCGGTGCGGGTTCACTTCCACAACACCCGCGGCACCGGGCTCGCCAATGTGTGGGCGGCGGTGCAGGCCGGGGCGCGGGTCGTCGATGCCTCGCTTGGCGGTCTGGGCGGATGCCCGTTTGCGCCAGGCGCGGCGGGCAACGTCGCGACCGAAGACGTCGTCTACATGCTCGAACGCGCGGGGATCGCCACCGGCTTCAATCTGACCGCATTGGTCGATGCCAACCGCTGGCTGGCGGGGGTCATGGGCAAGGAACTGCCCGCGATGGTCGCCAAAGCGCGCGCGTTTCCGCCGCAAGCCGAAGCCGCGGGGTAGCATGATGGACAACCGTGGCGCTTTGTCCGACATCCGCGTGATCGAGATGGGCCAGCTCATTGCCGGACCATTCTGCGGGCAGTTGCTCGGCGACATGGGCGCCGAAGTGATCAAGCTTGAGCCGCCCGGCGCGGGCGATCCGATGCGGCTGTGGGGGCAGGGCGAGGAAAAGGTTCAGTGGGAGGTGATCGCCCGCAACAAGAAGTCGGTCTCGCTCAACTTGCGCGTGCCCGAAGGCCAGGCGATCGCCCGCGAACTGATCGCCACCGCCGATGTATTGGTCGAAAACTTCAAGCCGGGTATACTGGAAAAGTGGGGCCTCACGCCCGCCGACCTCCAGGCCGAAAATCCGCGGCTGATCGTCGCGCGGATGTCAGGCTATGGCCAGACCGGACCTTATTCGGGGCGCGCCGGGTTTGGCGGGATCGGCGAGGCGATGGGCGGGTGGCGGTATATCGTCGGCGAGCCTGATCGCCCGCCCAGCCGGATGGGGGTGTCGATCGGCGACACCCTGACCGCGACCTACGGCTGCATGGGCGTGCTCGCCGCGCTTCACGTCCGCGCGCGCACCGGGCAGGGCCAAGTGGTCGATGCCGCGCTTTACGAAAGCGTTCTCCAGGTGATGGAGGGGCTGATCCCCGAATACGACCGCGGCGGGATCGTCCGCGAACGCTCGGGCTCGATCCTGCCGGGGATCGCGCCATCCAACGTCTATTCGTGCAGCGATGGCGACTACATGATCGGAGCCAACAAGGACGGGATATTTCGCCGCCTCGCTGAGGCGATGGGGCGGCCCGAACTGGCCGACGATCCGCGCTATGCCACCCATATCGTGCGTGGGCACAACCAGGCGGAACTCGATGGACTGATCGACCGCTGGACCCGGACGATGACCATCGCCGAGCTCGACCGCCTGATGATCGCCTGCTCGATCCCCGCCGGGCGGGTTTATCGCGCGCCCGAGATGATCGCCGATCCGCACTTCAAGGCGCGCGAGGCGATCGTCGAGGTGGAGACCGAACGCTTCGGCAGGCTCAAGATGCAGGGCGCGTTTCCCCGGCTCTCGACAACGCCCTCCGGCGTGCGCAGCCCGGCCCCGTCGCGCGTCGGCCAGCACAACGCACAGGTTTATGGCGACCTGCTCGGCCTCGACGCACAGCGGTTGGAGCTACTGGAAGCGGCGGGAGTGATCTGAGGCGGAGGGCGGGAACCGGCGGGCTCAAGTCCCGTTGTGCACTGCAACACGAAACGCTAACCCTTGACAATCATAAGCGTCGTTATTAAGTGTACAATTATGGAAAATGTCGGATCGATGCTGGCAGACACTTCGCGTTTGCTCAGGCGCTCGTTCGATGTGCGTGCGCGCGACATCGGAGTGACGCGGGCGCAGTGGCAAGTGCTGACCACGCTGTTGCGCCATGAAGGGGTTAATCAAGGCGGACTGGCCGAGCTGCTCGACGTCGAGCCGATTACGGTGTGCCGAATGGTCGATCGGCTTCAGGAAGCAGGATTGGTCGAGCGCCGCACCGATCCGGCGGATCGCCGGTCCTGGCGATTGTTCCTGACCCCGCGCGCGCACGATCTGCTCGACGAATTGCGGCCGCTGGCCGATGCGCTGATCGAGGATGCCCTGACCGGGATCGATCAGGATGAGCGCAAGCAATTGCGCGATCTGCTCGATAGAATTCGCGACAATCTGTCGCACCGCACGCTTGAGGCGCTGGTTTCCCATGGCTGAACGCGACCCCCAGATCGATGTCGAGACCGCGATCCCGACGGACAGTCCGCTGGCCGCCGAACCCGCCGTGGCGAACACGCCGCAGACCCAGGACACCCACGTCGCCAAAGCGCCCAACCGCCTCCGGCGAGTCGCGCTGATGGCACTCGTGCCGCTGCTGGTGATAGGCGGCGGCCTGTTTTACTGGCAGAGCCTCCAGGGCAAGGTTTCTACCGACAACGCGTATGTCCAGCAGGACAAGGTTGCGGTCAGCGCCGAAGTCGGTGGCCAGATCGTCTCGGTGGCGGCGCGCGAAGGGCAGCAGGTCAAAGCCGGCGACCTGCTGTTCACGGTCGATTCCGAACCCTACCTGATCCAGATCGCCCAGGCCGACGCGGCCATCGCCTCTGCGCAGGCCAACGCCACGGCGCTAGCCAGCTCCTCGGCGCTGTCGGGCGCGGACGCATCCGCTGCGCGCGAGAATATCGGCTTTGCTCAGGCGACCTTCGAACGTCAGCGCTCGTTGTGGACGCGCGGCTTCACCACCAAGGCGGCCTACGATGCCGCCTCGCATCAGGTCGCCCAGGCGCGCGAGGAACTGCGACTTGCCGAAGCCAAGGGCGCAGAGGCGCGTGCCAGACTCGCTACCGGCGCACAGGTTCCCGGCGTGCTCCCCGCGATCGCCGCCGCGCAGGCCCAGCGTCGCGCCGCCCAGCTCAATCTTGCCCGCACCGATGTGCGCGCGCCGATGAGCGGGCGGATCACCCAGGCGGATCGTCTGCTCACGGGCCAGCAACTGGTCTCCGGGCTTCCGGTGGTCACCATCGTCGCCAATGCCCAAAGCTACGTCGAAGCCAACTTCAAGGAAACCGAGCTGGCCGACATGCAGATCGGCCAGCCTGCCCGGATCGAATTCGACGCCTATCCCGATCTTGAGCTCAAGGGCCACGTCGCCTCGATCGGTGCAGGCACGGGCAGCGAGTTCTCGGTGTTGCCGGCGCAGAACGCGACCGGCAACTGGGTCAAGGTCACGCAGCGGGTGCCGGTGCGGATCGCGATCGACCAGGCCAGCCCGCGCCAGCTCATCGCCGGGATTTCCAGCCACGTCACCGTGTTCACCGACGGCCGCAAGCCCTAGCCGAACATGGCCAGCGTGGCATCTGGAGGCGCAGCCGCCCCGCCAGCAAGGGGTGCCGCTGCCAACGCGATCGCAGACGTGGCGGCGCTGCCTGTGCGCAACACGATTTTCGTCGTGATCGGGATCATGATGGCGTCGCTGCTGCAGATCCTCGACACCACGATCGCCAATGTCGCGATCCCGCATATGCAGGCCTCGCTCGGGGCGACCCCCGACGAAATCAGCTGGGTCCTGACCAGCTATATCGTGGCCAGCGCTGTGGCGATGCCGATGACCGGCTGGCTGGCCGACCGCGTCGGCTCGCGGCGCCTGTTCATCCTTTCCACCGCGGGGTTCGTGATCGCCTCCATGCTATGTGGGATGGCGCAGAACATTACCGAAATGGTCCTGTTCCGGGCGTTGCAAGGCGCATCGGGAGCGTTCATTTCGCCGCTCAGCCAATCCGCGATGCTCGACGTCTCCAAGCCCTCCCGCCAGTCGCAGATGATGGCGATCTGGGGCATGGGGATCATGATCGGCCCGATCCTGGGGCCGATCATCGGCGGCACCCTGACCGAAAACTGGAACTGGCGCTGGGTGTTCTACGTCAACGTGCCGCTGGGCGCGCTGGCGCTGTTCATCCTGATCGCCGGACTTCCGTCACGCCCCGTCCAGCGGCGCCGCTTCGATATATTCGGCTTTTCCATGATAGCGATTGCGATCACCTCGCTCCAACTCATGCTCGATCGCGGTAACCACCTCGACTGGTTCGATTCGATTGAAATCTGGATTTACGCGGCGGCCATGGTCAGCGCCGTGTGGGTTGGCGCGATCCACTTTACGACCACCACCAAACCGACGCTGTTCAACCCTGCGCTATTCGCCAACCGCAACTTCGTAGTCACGCTATTCTTCATGCTCGGGCTGGGCATGGTGATGTTTGCGACGATGGCCTTGTTGCCGCCGATGTTGCAGCGGCTGTTCGGTTATTCGGTTGTCGATACCGGATGGGCGCTAATGCCACGCGGGGTCGGCACTCTGGTCAGCATGCAATTGTCCAGTGTATTGGTGCGGGCCGGGCTTGACCCGCGCAAAATGGTGATGACCGGCTTCCTGCTGGCGATGTTGTCGTTCTGGCAGATGTCGGGTTGGTCGCTCGAAGTGAGTTCGACTTACGTCTTCATCTCCGGGTTCATCCAGGGAATAGGGATGGGCCTGTGCTTCATTCCGCTCAACACGGTGGCCTTCGCCACGTTGCCACCGGCTTTGCGCACCGAAGGGTCAAGTCTACTCAACCTGTGCCGCTCGCTCGGTGCTTCTGTGGGAATCGCGGTAACCACCGCACTGCTGGCGCGTAACCTGCAGCAAAGCCATTCGGACCTGTCCGCGCATGTGACCGCTTCGGTTACCGATCTGGTCGATTTCTCGGCGATTGACCGGTTTCAGCAACTCGGCACGACTGCAATGAGCATGGTCGACGCGCAAGTGAACCGGCAAGCGGCGATGGTCGCCTATATCGACAACTTTTACCTGATGATGTGGCTGAGCCTGGCCGCCATTCCTCTCGCCCTGCTGCTGCGCAGAGTTCGCGGCGTGCCCGCCTCGAAAGCGGATATGCCTCACTGACGTGCAGCGACCATTGGTGGGCCATGGTCGAGTGGTGGCAGATCGGGAGGGGACGGAGTTGGAGGTTGTGTTGGCCCCGTCACCGCCAGGTCACTCTTCGATGATTGCAACGGCACGGGTCCACCCTGCGGACGCGCCCTTGATCTTGTGGGGAAAGCAGCAAACGGTGAAGCCATTGGGCGGCAAGGCTTCGAGATTGTGCAGCTTTTCCAGGTGACAATAGCCGATGTCGCGCCCGGCCTTGTGTCCTTCCCAGATCAGCGACGTGTCGCCCGTCTCCTCCACCTTCCTGGCGGTGTGGCTGAACGGAGCGTCCCAGCTCCAGGCGTCGGTCCCGGTGACTCGCACCCCGCGCGTGGTAAGGTACATGGTCGCTTCGTAGCCCATCCCGCAGCCGATATCGACGAAGTCGGGATTGCCGACCGCCATGCCCGCCGCCGTATTGACGAGCACGATGTCGAGGGGTTGGAGCGTGTGTCCGATGCGCGCCAGTTCGGCCTCCACTTGTGCTGCTGTCACCACGTGGCCGTCCGGCAAATGCCGAAAGTCGAGCTTAACGCCCGGCCGAAAGCACCAGTCGAGCGGCACTTCGTCAATCGTCATGGCGGGCTTTCCGCCGTCCATGGTCGGGTGGAAATGCCACGGCGCGTCAAGATGAGTGCCGTTGTGGGTCGAGAGCACAACGGTTTCAGCGGCGGCAAAGCCCTCACCACCAGCGACTTGTTCGGCCGACACGCCGGGGAAGAAATGCCCCATCTCGGGCATCGTCTCGCGGTGCTTCAAATATTCGATCTTTGGGCGCATGAACGGCGGATCGGTGATGACGTCGTTTTCGAGAAAGATCGATAGATCGACGAAGCGGCGGCTTGAATGCTGTGTCAGTTCCATTGCCTGGTTTCCTTCGAATCCGATGAAAGCATTCAGCGCGGGGTGACCCGGGCGCTTTGGCCGTCGTCGACCTTGATCACCGCGCCGGTGACAGCTTCGGAGGCGGGGCCGACCAAATATAGCAGCGTCGAATCGAGCAACTCCGGGCCGGGGATTCGTTTGCGCGCCACGTTCTGGTCCTGCGGGCCGATCCGTTCGAACATGCCGTCGGTCATTTCGGTGACGAACATGCCCGGCGCGATGGCATTGACGTTGATGTTGTAGGCTGCCCACTCGGTGCTCAGCGTCTCGGTCATCCGCGCGATCGCGGTCTTGGTCACCGCATACAGCGCCGCCCCGCCGCCGGTATAGCCATAGTGCGCGGTCGAGCTGATGTTGACGATCCGCCCCGGCATTTTTGCCGCAATCAGCCGCCGCGCGACGTCGGTGGAAAGCAGCCAAGGCGCGCGAAAGTTTACCCCGATCACCCGGTCGACCAGCTCGAGGCTCATCTTGTGGGCGCGCTGAGCATCGGGGATACCGGCGTTGTTGACCAGAATGTCGACCGTGCCGAATGCCGCCTCGGCGGCATCCACCGCAGCGGTCAGGCTGGCGGCGTCGGTCGCGTCCATTCCGAACGCAAGCGCATTCGGGCCGATTTCGGCGGCGAGCGCATCGAGGCGGTCCTTGCGCCTGGCGCACAGCACGACCTTCGCACCGTTGGCCGCAAGCACCCGCGCGAAGCGTTCGCCGAACCCGGACGATGCTCCGGTGACGAGCGCGACGCGGCCATCAAGATCGATGGATTTTGTGGGCAGGGGAAAATCGTGCATTGTAGGCTCCGTCTCCGCCGGGCATTCCGGGTACCGTATGCAGACCCACCGCCGCCGCAAGGGGCCGCCACGGCAAAGGACAATTATGGACACCGTAGGCGCGGTTCGCGCGGCGGCACAATACGCCGATGCGGCGCTTGAAGCACTGCACGCTCGGCTCGCCGGTTCTACGCTCGATGCCGAGCAGCACGCCGCACACGGCTATGCCTGGATTGCGACCGCGGTCGCCGCGCTGGAGGCCCTCGCAGCGTGGCACGAGCGGCTGAACAGTGCGGGCGAAGCGGGCGAGGCCGATGGACTGGTTGTGTCCATCGCGCTGGGCGAGACGCTGGCGCAGCTGATCGGCGGCTTGCCGATGGGCCAGAACGAGATTGTCCGCCCGCTTGCGCTGGGCCTGGAGGAACACGCGCAGGCGCTTGCCGCGAACCCTTCGGTTCGCGCGTTCCTGGTCGATGGCAACACCCCCACCGCCCGGGCGAGGCTCGTCGCTTTGCTGTGCGAAGGCGCCACGGTCTCCGACTCGCTGGGCGATGCCATGCTCGATACGATCCGTGACCAGTATCGCCGTTTCACCGACGAACGCATCGTGCCCCATGCCCACGGCTGGCATCTGGCCAACGCGCTGATCCCTGACGACCTTGTGCGGGCGATGGCCGATATGGGCACTTTCGGGGTGTGCATCCCCGAGCAATTCGGCGGGCTGGGGCTGGGCAAGCTGGTGATGTGCGTGGTCACCGAGGAACTGTCGCGCGGCTGGATCGGCACCGGTTCGCTTGGCACCCGCTCCGAGATCGCGGGCGAACTCATCATGCTGGGCGGCACGCCCGAGCAAAAGGCGCACTGGCTGCCGCGGATCGCCAGCGGCGAAGTGCTGCCGACCGCAGTGTTCACCGAACCCGACACCGGATCGGACATGGCCAGCCTCGCGACGCGCGCGACGCGGACGGACACAGGCTGGCGGATCGACGGCGCCAAGACCTGGATCACCCACGCCGCGCGCGCCGATCTGATGACGCTGATGGCTCGCACGACCGCCGACAAGGGCTATGCCGGGCTGTCGCTGCTGCTGGTGCCCAAGCAACGCGGCAGCGAGGCCGATCCGTTCCCCGACGATGGCCTGAGCGGCAGCGAGATCGAGGTGCTCGGCTATCGCGGGATGCGCGAATACGCGCTCCAGTTCGATGGCTTTGCGGCCCCCGCCGATGCCCTGCTCGGCGGAAGCGAAGGCGCCGGGTTCAAGCAACTGATGCAAACCTTCGAGGGAGCTCGCATCCAGACTGCCGCGCGCGCGGTGGGCGTGGCGCGCCGGGCGTTCGAGCTGGCGTTCCGCTATGCCAGCGACCGCAAGCAATTTGCCCGCCCGATCATCGAATTCCCGCGCGTTTCGGACAAGCTTGCAATGATGCAGGTCGATATCGTGATGGCCCGCGAACTGACTTACGCCGCGGCCCGCACCAAGGATCTGGGGCGGCGCTGCGACATCGAGGCGGGAATGGCCAAGCTGCTCGCCGCGCGCATCGCCTGGGCGAACGCCGATGCCGCGCTCCAGGTCCACGGCGGCAACGGCTATGCGCTGGAATACGAAATCAGCCGCGTGCTGTGCGACGCGCGCATCCTCAACATCTTCGAGGGCGCAGCCGAAATCCAGGCCCAGGTGATCGCCCGAGGCAAGCTTCAGGGGCGCAACTAGCCGCGCGCGGTCCTGCCAAGCCGGGAGCCGACTATTTCCGGAACTTTGGCAGTTGCGGACGAGCTTTGTCGCGGCAAAGGAAAGCCCGAACTATACTAAGCCGGGGAATGGAGCCGCAGAATGAGAATCTGGGATATTTCGCAGACGCTGGCTCCGGGCATGCCGATGTGGCCGGGTGAGCCGCCGCTGACGCTGCGCCGCACTGCCGAGATCGGCGAACGGTGCCCGGTCAATGTGGGGGCAATCGACACGCCGCTCCACGCCGGAACCCACGCCGATGCGCCGTTTCACTATGACCCACGGGGTGCGGCGAGCGCCGACTGCGATATCGCCGCCTATATCGGTCGGTGCGTGGTCATCGACGTCAGGCAAGCCGCGAGCCGGGTGGAGCCCGGTGATATCGACTGGCCGACCTTGGACGGCGCTGAACGCGTGTTGTTTCGCACGTATGACCGCTTCCCCGCCGATCGATGGGATTCGAATTTCACGGCGATAGCACCCGAAGTGATCGCGCGGCTGCGCGAAAGCGGCGTGCGACTGGTCGGAACCGATGCGGCTTCGCTCGACCCCGAGCAATCGAAAACGATGGACGCCCATCGTGAAATCCAGCTTGGAGACATGCGCATCCTTGAGGGACTTGTCCTCGATGACGTGCCGCCGGGCGAATACGAACTGATCGCGCTGCCGCTGAAGATCGCCCGGGCCGATGCCAGCCCGGTCCGCGCCATCCTGCGCGAGATTGCCAGATGACCCCCGAGCTCGCCGAAATCGCGGATCTCGATGCGCGCGATCCGCTGCGCGGCTTTCGAGACGAGTTTCAGCTGCGCGACGGGCTGATCTATCTCGATGGCAATTCGCTCGGCGCGGCCCCGCGCGCGACCGGGGCACGCCTTACCGATGTCGTGGCGAACGAATGGGGCGAAGGGCTGATCACCTCGTGGCTGGGCGCTGAATGGTCGACCGCCCCGCAGCGTATCGGCGACAAGATCGCTGCAATTCTGGGTGCGCAGCCGGGCGAAATCATTGTTGCGGATTCGACTTCGCTCAACGTCTTCAAGGCGCTCACCGCCGCGCTCTCGCTCCGCCCGACGCGCTCGGTGATACTGTCCGAAAGCACCAATTTCCCCACCGACATCTACATGATGCAGGGGATTCAGGCGTTCAGCGGCGACCGGCTGAAGACGGTCACGGTCGATCCGGACGCGGTGCTCGATCGCCTCGACGACGATGTCGCAGTGCTGCTGCTGACCCAGGTTCACTACAAATCCGGTCGCGTGCGCGACATGGCCGAAGTGACGCGCCGCGCCCATGCCCAAGGCATATTGGTGGTCTGGGATCTCAGCCACAGTGCGGGCGCGATTCCGGTCGATTTGAACGCGGCCAATGCCGATTTCGCGGTCGGCTGCGGCTACAAGTTCCTCAATGGTGGCCCCGGCGCGCCGGCCTTCATCTTCGTCGCCGCACGCCACCAGGCGGCGGCCCCGGTGCTATCGGGCTGGTTCGGCCATGCCAGTCCGTTCGCCTTCGAGGAGGATTACCGCCCGGCCGACGGCATCACCCGTTTCCTGTGTGGCACCCCTCAGGTGCTGGGGCTGGCCGCGCTCGAATGCGGCATCGACCTGATGGCGCGAGCGGACATGGCCGAATTGCGCAACAAATCGCTCGCGCTTGGACAGCTGTTCATCGAACGGATGGAACTGCGCTGCGCCGAGTT